>JAYGDH010000275.1:0-7341 GCA_046583055.1 Pirellulaceae bacterium
ACCCCCGCTACGGAAAGTATATCCGTCAAAAAACGATCTGTTACGTTCACGATGAAAACGATGAATCTCACCTGGGAGATCTGGTAGAGATCATCGAAAGTCGGCGACGCTCCAAGACCAAGCGATGGGAACTGGTTCGGATCCTGGATAAGAACACGGCCGTTGACCTGGCCGCCATGCAGGCACAGTCAGCCATTGATGAAAGTGAAGTGCTTGAGAACGAAGTGGCCACGGAAAAAACACCCGAAACCGAAAGCGAGACGACGGTAGCACCTGACGATGGCGAGAACGCTACTGACGGTGCGAAAGCGAGCGAATAGTTATGATCCAACAAGAAACCAGATTAACCGTTGCGGATAACACCGGTGCCAAGGAAGTGGCTTGCATTAAAGTCCTTGGTGGCACGCGGCGACGCTTTGCGGGGCTGGGAGACGTTATCGTCTGCAGCGTAAAAAGCGTGATTCCCGGCAGCGAAGTCAAGAAGAAAACGATTGTACGGGCTGTTATTGTCAGGACAAGACAACCCACCCGTCGCAAGGACGGCAGCTACATTCGTTTCGATAGTAATGCCGTGGTGCTGCTGGACGCCGATCGCAATCCACGTGGAACGCGAATTTTTGGTGCCGTGGCCCGCGAGTTACGTGATTGTAATTTCATGAAAATTGTTAGCCTGGCAAACGAGGTGATTTAATGAAGATCCAGGTAGATGATCTCGTGCGAGTCATTGCAGGTGATGACCGTGGCCAGGAAGGAAAGGTCCTGAAGGTGGACCATAAGAACCGGAAGGTCGTGGTCGAGATGGTCAATCGTGTTTACAAGCACGTGCGACGCAGCCAAAAGAATCCACAGGGAGGACGACTTTCCAAGGAAATGCCGCTCGATTGTTCCAACGTGAAGCTGATCACCGCACCCGGGGCCAAGGCCACGCGACTCGGCTTACGTTTTAACGCCGATGGAAATAAAGAACGCTATGCCATCGTGGACGGGTCCTCGCTGGGAGAAATCTCTTCAGACAAAAGGAAACAATCCACCGACGGCTAAGGCAACCGCAGGCATCGCCTGCCAAGCCGGTTAGTCCCCTGACTAACGTAACGCCAAAGTACCGGCCGACCGCGTGCTGGAAAAGAAAAAACCATGACTCCAAGACTATTACAAAAATACGTTGACGAAATTGTGCCGGCCATGAAGCAAGAATTTGGCCGAGACAACAGTCTCGCGCTGCCACGATTGCAGAAAATCATCATCAGCATGGGTGTGGGTACCGCGGTCACCGAGAAAAAACACCTGGAAATTGCTGCCGAGGCGCTTGCCGAGATCGCTGGGCAAAAACCCATTGTCACGCTGGCCCGCAAGTCCATCGCTGGGTTTCGACTGAGGGATGGAATGGGCATCGGATGCAAGGTAACGCTGCGAGGAAGTCGCATGTATGAATTCCTTGATCGGCTGGTCGCCCTGGCCCTGCCTCGCGTGCGAGATTTTCGCGGTGTCCGGCGTACTGCCTTTGATGGACATGGAAATTACAGTCTCGGGTTAACAGAACAGCTGGTTTTCCCCGAGTTGAATCCTGACAAGTACACACGGACCCAGGGAATGAACATCACCTTGGTTACTAGTGGTGCAACGGACGACGAAGCACTCTTTTTATTGGCGCAAATGGGCGTGCCGTTTCAGTCAGAAGTGGAGCCCGAAGGTGTCGCCTGATCGCAGGCGATAGGACATAGATATACGAATAGGATTTTGTTGTGGCGAGTAAATCAAAAATTGCAAAAGCGAATCGGGAACCAAAGTATTCCAGTCGCTCTGAGCGGCGATGCCAGATCTGTGGAAGACCACGAGCTGTCTTTCGCAAATTTGGGATTTGTCGTATTTGTTTTCGTGAATTGGCTGACCAGGGATTAATTCCTGGTGTTCGAAAGGCGAGCTGGTAGAGGAATTCGAATAATATGATGACCGATCCGATCGCCGATATGTTAACCCGCATTCGTAATGCGGTACGTATCGAGCGTCCTTATGTGGATATCCCCGTTTCCAAAGTTAAACGTGGGGTTGCCGAAGTACTCAAGCGAGAAGGCTATATCTGGGATTGGCAGGAAGTTGAAGCCAGTCCCATCGGCAACCTTCGTATTGAACTGAAATACGGGCCCAACGGTGAACGCGTTATCCAACGCTTGCGCCGTGTTAGTACGCCAGGCCGGCGTGTCTACAGTCGCTCCAAGAAACTGCGACCGGTACTTAATGGGATGGGAATCACCATTATTAGTACCAGTCACGGGGTCGTCAGCGATCGTGAAGCACGTCACCAAAACCTGGGAGGGGAAGTCCTCTGTGAAGTCTGGTAATGGCAGGCGTCCAGCCTGAAAACAAAACCGGGAATTCATACTTACGATTCCCATCATTGAACTAAAACGCGAAATGAATCATGTCTAGAATTGGAAAACAACCGATCGCCGTCCTGGATGGTGTCAAGGTCGCCATCAATGGCCGGACCATTACGGCCGAAGGGCCGCGGGGAAAGCTTGAACTCGAGCACCGGCCTGAAATCAGCCTGGAATACGACGACGAAAAAAGGCTCATCCATGTCAAGCGAGCCACGGATGATCGCATCGCCCGCGCGCTCCATGGACTCACGCGATCACTCGTCAATAACATGGTCACGGGAGTCAAGGAAGGTTACGAAAAACGGCTGGAAATCGTGGGTGTGGGTTACGGCGGTACCGTGCAGGGAAATCAACTGCAATTGCGAGTCGGATTTGCCAACGAAATCAAGAAAATCATCCCGCAGGGACTCGACGTCACTTGTCCCGACCAGAACCACGTGGTCATCAAGGGCTGTGACAAGCAAAAGGTCGGCCAGTTCGCTGCCGAGGTCCGGGCAGTCCGAAAACCTGAACCGTACAAGGGCAAGGGAATTCGGTATGACGGTGAATACGTGAAAATCAAACCTGGAAAAACAGCAACCTAGTAAATAGACTCCATGGCACGCCATGGACTGCCATTGAATCGGAAGGTCAGTTTCGTGAACAAGAACAAGTTCCTCGGAAAACAACGAGCACGCCGCAAATCGCGGGTCCGCAAGAAAGTACAGGGAACCGCGGATTGTCCGCGTTTGAATGTATTTCGCAGCCACAAGCATTTGGCTTGTCAGCTGATTGACGATGCCAGTGGGAAAACCCTGATCACGGTAAGTACCTACGAACAAGCACTACGGAAAAAGATTACCTACGGTGGCAACTGCGATGCGGCCCAGGTGATCGGCAAACTCCTCGGTGAAAGAGCCATCGAAGCAGGCATCAAGCAGGTGCGGTTTGACCGTGGACCGGTAAGGTACCTGGGACGCGTGGCAGCCCTGGCAGATGCAGCCCGCGAAGTGGGCCTGAAATTTTAACAGTCAACAACCGGTAACCCGGCAAGGAAACCTCAAGGGAGCAATAACACGGTGTCCACGCATTCAAGTCACAGTGAATACATCGATCGCGTCGTCAAAATCAAACGCTGTGCAGCGGTTGTGAAAGGTGGACGACGATTCAGCTTTGCCGCCCTCGTCGTGGTCGGTAATGGTAAGGGAAAAGTAGGCTGGGGATATGGCAAGGCCAATGAAGTACCCCCCAGCGTTGAAAAGGCAAACAAGCAGGCTACCCAAACGATGGTGGAAATCCCCGTTGTTGATGGAAGCATTCCCCACACCGTTCGTGGCCGCTTCGGAGCAGCCAAGGTCATCCTGCTGCCAGCCGGGCCCGGAACCGGTGTAATCGCCGGAGCAGCCGTGCGAGCGGTCTGTGAAGCTGCCGGTATCACCGATATCCTCAGCAAGAGTTTTGGTACGAACAATCCAGTTACCCTCGTTAAAGCAACCATTAATGGGTTGCAGCAATTGCGGACGCAGCAAGAAATTGAAAGGCTGCGCGGAGTTACACTGACATGAATCTTGATGACGTCCATCGTGACATAAAGAAAAACAAGAAACGCAGACGGATCGGGCGTGGCCCAGGTTCCGGACACGGTAAAACCGCCGGTCGCGGACACAACGGACAGAAATCCCGTTCCGGATATTCGGCCCACCCTGTTTTCCAGGGTGGAGCAATGCCCCTCGTCCGGCGTGTTCCCAAGCGTGGATTCAATAACAAGTTCGCGCTAGCGGTCGTGGCTGTGAATGTCAGCGAACTCGAGCGTGTTTTTTCCGCCGGTGACGAGGTTAATCCCCAGACCTTGCGGGAACATTCCGTTGCCAAGAAACGCTACGACGTGCTGAAAATCCTCGGCAACGGCGAACTGAGCAAGAAACTCAACGTTTCTGCCCACCGCTTCAGCCAGTCTGCCCAGCAAAAAATTGAAAAGGCAGGTGGAACCGTTACGATTCTGCCCGGCAAGAAAGCCATCGTTAAGAACAAGCAGGCATCCGCGCGTATTGTCCAAACCGAGACGACTCCGGAAGCAGCACCAACGACCAGTGAAATCGTGGACGATGCGGTAACCACCGAAGAAACCACCGAAGAAACCACCGAAGAAACCACCGAAGAAACCACCGAAGAAGTGGAAGATTCTGAAGAAAGTGAGCGCCAGGACTCCTAGGGAAGACATGGAAGTCCCGTTAAATGACCCCTGGTAACCGTCCCTGGGTAGTAGAAACACGTTCGTCCATACGATCGCTCTACTTAATATACGAGCAAAAGGATTGACTTAGTCTCATGCTGGAAAAACTCCGCATTGTTTTCACGATTCCAGAGCTGCGGAAGAAAATTCTTCTCACGCTGATGCTGCTGGCCATTTATCGTGTTGGTTACCAGATCACGATTCCGATGGTCGACCAGGCACGGCTGCAGGCCACCAGTAGTGCCGGCGGTGGCATCCAGGACTTCATCACGCGGGTTTCCGTCTTCAGTGCCAGCAATCTAAGCCAGGCCACCATCTTTGGCCTGGGTATCATGCCTTATATTTCCGCCTCGATTATCTTCCAGCTGCTGGGCAGTGTCTGGAAACCAATTGAAGATCTGAAAAAGGAAGGAGAGGCTGGGCGCAAGAAAATCAACGAGTACACGCGTTATGTCACGGTAATACTTTGTCTCATTCAAAGCTGGGCATACGTGAAATTCTACCTCATGGCCTTTGACGGAGGTCTTCTGGTACACCCCGATTTCAAGTCGCTAACCACGGGTCAGCTCCATTTCGGCTGGCAGTTAACAGCCATCATGATGATGACCTGCGGTACCGTGTTCCTGATGTGGCTCGGTGAACAGATCGATGAATTTGGCATCGGCAACGGGATCAGCTTGCTGATCATGGCCGGTATCCTGGCCCAGATGCCCGGAGCCCTGATTGAAATGTTCCAGACCCAGGTCAAGATTGCGCTGACCGGTATTTTCTCGGGTGAAATCGGCGTGGAGGCACTGGCCTTGCTCGCTGCTTGCTTCGTGGGTGTGGTCGTCGGTGTTGTCTTTATTACACTCGGTCAGCGTCGAATTCCCACGCAGAGTGCCAAGCATGTGCGCGGTCGAAGAGTCTACGGTGGTAGTCGTCAGTACCTGCCGCTACGAATCAACCAGGCCGGAGTCATGCCCATTATCTTTGCCAGCAGTCTTTTGATGGTACCCGGTTTTCTCTTCTCGGGGTTGTCCCAAGTCTCCTGGGCGACCAGTATCGCAACTCCACTGACCCAGGTGTTTACCAGTCAAAGCGGATTTATCTACAATCTGTTCTATGTCTTGATGATTTACTTCTTCTGCTATTTCTGGACGGCCATCACCTTCAACCCCAAGGAAATGTCAGAGAACCTCAAGGATTACGGAACCTTTATTCCCGGGCATCGCCCAGGTAAACGGACGGCCGATTACCTGGAACGTGTCATGGTGCGTATTACCTACGTGGGAGCTGGCTTCCTGGCTTTTATCGCGATCGTACCTACCATCATTTCATCGCTGCTGGGAGTGAGTTATCAAGTCTCCAGCTTCTATGGTGGAACTGGTTTGTTGATCGCCGTTAGTGTCGCCTTTGACCTGGTGCAAAAAATTGACAGCCACCTGGTCATGCGAAATTACACGGGTCTTCTAGAAGGCCCGTAATACATAAACCCCTATAGCAACTCGATCCAGTGAACTTACCCGGAATGCCAATTGCAACCCGGCGCCCGGGGCAAAATCTTTAAACCCGATTTTTCCGGCAGAGCACTTAATCATGCGGATCATACTGATCGGACCGCCCGGTGCGGGCAAGGGAACGCAGGCTGAGCACCTGGTGAGAGACCTGAAGATTCCACACCTCTCCACGGGAGAAATGCTCCGTGCAGGTAAACAGGCCGGTACGGACCGGGGTAAACTGGCAGCCCGGTACATGGACCACGGCCAGTTGGTACCGGATGAACTGGTGGTGAGCATTGTCGACGAACGCTTGCAGGAAAAAGATTGTAACAACGGATTCTTGCTGGATGGGTTCCCTCGTACCTTGCCACAGGCCCATACACTCAACGAATTACTCGAGCAGCGACAGGCCCATCTCAACCTGGTTCTGGAAATCAAGGTCGAGGGACAAGTCCTGATAGAACGGCTTCTGCAGAGAAACCGGCCGGATGACACCAGGGAAACCATCGAGGCACGGCTGCAGGTCTACCAGGAGCAGACCAGTCCCCTCCTGGGATACTATTGCGAACGGGGAATACTGGCCACCATCGCCGGACAGGGCACACCTGATGAGGTCTGCAAGCTGATCCGGCAGACGCTTCAGCAGCATCGGGTCAATAACTGAGCCAACAGACATCAGAAGCACTATTTTTTCCTGCCCACGCCCTTGAACAAGTTGCTCTAAAACATTTATAATTGCTGACTTCCGTAAATTTAGCTGAGGATCCCATAATGAAAGTCCGTTCCAGTGTTAAGCCGATGTGTGACAACTGTAAAATCGTACGTCGCAAGGGTCGGATTTATGTTATTTGTTCCAATCCTCGCCACAAGCAACGGCAGGGTTAAGGGACAACACCAGCAATCATTTTTACGGAACAAACAGGACAGGAGTTAACCGTATGCCACGTTTACTAGGTGTCGACATTCCCAACGACAAGACCACCGTCATCTCGCTGACTTACCTCTACGGAGTAGGTCCACGAATCGCACGGGAGTTATGTCACAAGGCCGGTATTTCTCCGCAGGGGAAAGCGCGTGACCTGGCCGACGATGAACTGGGGCGACTGGCAGCCTTGCTCGAACGTGACTACGTTGTGGAAGGTCCATTACGAAGACAGTTGCAGCAAAGCGTGGCTCGACTACGAGATATCAAATGTTACCGTGGGCTACGGCACCGACATGGGCTGCCGGTTAGAGGCCAACGTACACGAACCAATGCCCGCACGCGTAA
>JAYGDH010000322.1:0-6123 GCA_046583055.1 Pirellulaceae bacterium
AAGAGCATTGTCATGGTTGAAATGGTCTGTCCACATGGAATTGATAAGGCACAGATCATCCGCCATTGTTGCGGTATGTGGCAGGACATCGGACATCCACATGCCTGACTCACCATGCTGTGCAAACTTGTACTGCCCCCCCATCATCACGCCGATGTCGGTCGTATCATCATTACCAATTTCTTCCACGTTACCGGGAAACGGCTTCCCATCCATCCGGTCTAAAACCGGTTTTGGATCAAACAGGTCCATCTGGCTAGGACCACCGTTCATGAAAAGGTGAATCACCGAGGTAGCCTGCGCCTCGTGATGCGTCGGCCTGGGCTTGAGATTGTAACGCCGGGCCGGCTGCTTCGCCGCGGCTTCCTCGGCCAGTGCCGAGGAACCACCAAAGAAATCCTGACACAACAAGTGAGCCAACGCGGCACCCATCACGCCATCGCTGGTGCGAGAGAAAAAATCCCGGCGGTTCATAGAATGGGATGGTGAATGCATACCTGGTTTACTGCAGCCTCGTCCTGGCCAATGTACTAGTCAATATAAATGAATGCTGCCGAATTAAGGATCGTGTGACAATAGGTTTCCAGGGCCGCCTGCCGATCACCCTGCCAGTCCGAAACCAGTTTTTGCAGCGTCTCGATCCCCAGTTGTCGTTCCCGCGCTCCTGGCGAGCGGCTCAATGCCAGCTGATAAACCGTGTCGACATGGAGATTCCACGCCGGGTCACCCGGGCTCGCTCCATCGTTCTTCGCCACGTTTTTCTCGACTCGCCTGGCAAAGCTGGCCGCCAGTTTCCGTACGCGGCGATTGTTCATCAACATCAAGGCCTGCGGGGACACGATCGACACCGTCCTTTCGATACAGTTGGGGCCCATTTCCGGGTAATCAAAGGTGGCCAGCATCGTGGGGATCTCGGTCCGTCGGTACTGCAGGTAAATGCTACGTCGCCAGCCACCTCGGGCAGTAGCGATGGCACTTACCAGGCCATCACGATCCACCGAGACACCATCCGGAATTCCTCCTGGCCTGTCCTCGAGTTTTCCTGCTACCCACAAAAGTGAATCTCGCAAGGACTCGGCATCCATCCGTTGCATGGACATGCGAGAAAGCAATCGGTTCTGTGGATCTCGCTGAAGTCGATCCTTGGTCACCCGACTGGACTGTCGATAGGTTCGGCTGTTCATGATCAAGCGATGCATCTCCTTGATACTCCAGCCACGCCTGACAAGTTCAAGCGACAACCAATCCAGTAACTCCGGGTGCGATGGCCGCTCTCCAGCCACGCCAAAGTTCTCCAGCGACTTTACCAGCCCGGTTCCAAAGTGGTGATACCAGATACGATTAACGGCAACGCGTGCCGTCAGGGGATGATCCGGGCGAGTCAGCCAACGAGCCAATGCCAGGCGGCGGCCGGTCTTACCGGTTCCCCCAGGGAATGGTGACTTGACCTGGAAAGGTGTTTGACCATCGGTCAGCACCGAGGGAACGCCTGGTCCGACAAGTTGCCCAGGCTTGGTATGTTCACCACGTCGCAGGATATAAGTTGGCGCGGGTTGCCCCCGGTCCCAGAGGGCGCGAATTTCCAGCGGTGGCTCCATCTTTCGCTGCACTTTCAACAGGTTATTCTGCAGCAAGGCCAGGGCCTGGCGAGCCGCCTGTACGGACTCGGGCTGCTCCGAGTCCGGCAGTACCATGACACGCATTAATTGCTCGGCCAAAAACTGCTGACGACTCGTCCGCTGGTTGTCAGCAGTTCGAATCGCAACCAGTGATGCCTTGCGATCAGCTTCCGGCTGGTCGGGATAATAGTGCTTGAGGACTTCCTCCTGGGCAGTAGCACCAGCCTTCTTGATGCGTGATTCAAGCGATTTGGCCTCGCTGTTGAGCCGTGGATTGATCGCCGCAACACGCCTGCGATGCTCCGGCGTGGCAACACGCAGGACACGGTTCTTGAAGGTCAACCAGTCATGTTCATCGAGTGCACCCTGGAAAATCGACTTGAAGCGATAGTAATCACGCTGGGGAATCGGATCGTACTTGTGTGAATGGCAGCGCGCACATTCCATGGTAAGCCCCATCAGGCCAGTTCCCACGACCTGGATAGCATCCCCAATCACGCCCAATCGTTCCGGAACAAAATTCATCGTTCGAGAACCGGTCTGATCGATTCCCATGCGCAGGAACCCGGTCGCCACGAGGTTATCTACCATTTCATCCGTAACCGGATCTGCCTTCTCGTAATCGACCAGTTCGTCCCCCGCAATCTGCTCCAGGAGAAACCGATCGTAGGGTTTATCAGTGTTAAAGGCACGAATAACATAATCTCGATATTTCCAGGCAACCGCGCGCAGGGGATCTGCCGAGACACCTCCCTCCGAATCTGCATAGCCAGCCAGGTCCAGCCAGTAACGTCCCCAGCGTTCCCCGTAGTGGGGAGACTCCAGCAACTGGTCAACCATAGTGGCATACCAGTCGGCGGCCGTACTGCTACGCCACTTCCTCCACTGGGCTACCGTCGGCGGAATCCCCAGCAAGTCCAGGTAAGCACGCCGAATCAATATGTCCCGGCTGGCCTCGGGGGAGAAATCCAGGTCGTGATCCAGGAGGTGTCCGCGAATCAACCCGTCAATCGAGGCCCCCGGCCCGGGGTCTCGCGGGGGCTGAAAAGCCCAGTGCTGTCGCTCCTCGTCCGTTACCAGTCGATCGGGTTCGTGACTGGCCACGTCCGGCTGGACGTCGACCACCGGCGCACCGGCCGCGATCCACTTACGCAACTGCTCTACTTCTGCAACTGGTGGTCGCTGTACGAAGAACGTCAGCAACAGTTCCTGCGGTGGACAGACCTCGCTCTTGATGCGTTGTATCATCAGGCTCTCATCCGGTTTCCCGGGCACGAGGGCCGGGCCGCTCTTGCCTCCCTTGAGCATGGCAGCCCGCGTGCGCAGATCCAGTCCCCCGTCCTGGCGTTGAGGACCATGACAGGCGGTACACCGCAGCAACACGATGGGCAACACGTCATGCTGGTTCAGTTTCCTGTCTGATGTCCCGGGAGGGTTTTTCGAGCGAGCTCCCTCCTTGAGCCAACGTCTCAGTTGGGCAATTTCCTGCGCCGTCAATGGTGGCTGTCCTTCCGGCGGCATATCACCAGAATCCACCATCTCCCAGAGCAAGCTCTCGTCCAGGGATTTAGTAATCAGGCTCTCGCCGGATTCTCCTCCACGGCGGATGCCAGCCATCGTGGAAAGATCGAGCTCTCCCTTGCGCACCGTGTCACCGTGACACTTGCCACATTTGCGGGTCAGGAGCGGGCGGATGTCAGCCTCGAAGAGCAACGGTTTATCGGCACCCAGGACCGGCGCGACAAGCACCTGGCCAAGAAGCGAACCAATGATAATGAGGTGAGAGCTAAATGACATCAGGATGCACGGCGGGCTTTCGTGATAGATGCGGGCCACACGCAACCAAGGATGCACCTCGATCCACGGCCGACAGACGCAATAGTGCAATTGTATCCCGCGCCGATCAGACACACAAGCTTTTCGATCCCGGGAGAGCGTCAACAAGCATGAAGCACGCTATCCGGTAAGTTGTCAGTCGCTTCAAGACCTCCCAGGACTTGTTACGAGATGTTTTCTGAAAGCCCTCGCTTGAATGCCTCTGGCAGGTAGATTATAAGCAAAACGATGAGGCTCTCTTGCTCAACCTTCCTGCTCATTACCGGACTCCTGTCCGTGGCTTTCCCGGCGCCGACTCATGCGCAAGACGCTGCGTCGCGCCCCAACGTACTGTTCATTGCCATCGATGACCTGCGTCCTGCCCTGGGCTGCTACGGAGACCCGGTTGCGATCACTCCCAGTATTGATCGACTGGCAAGCCGAGGTATCGTCTTTCAACGGGCTTACTGTCAGCAAGCTGTTTGCTGTCCTTCACGACTTTCACTATTGACCGGACGACGTCCGGACACGATTCGCGTCTGGGACCTGCGCACCCATTTTCGCGATGCGGCACCCAACCTGGTCACACTTCCCCAGCACTTCAAGAACCATGGCTACCACACCCATGGGATCGGTAAGATATTCCATGGCAGCGGAAAACCCTCCCAGGATCCACCTTCCTGGTCTGGCATACCTCGCTTCGACAAGGTTCGCGATCCACAGCTGCGTTACGCCACCGAGAAAAATCTGCAGGGCAAGGGACTGAAACGTGCTGCCTCGGAATCAGCCGATGTGCCTGACAACCACTACGTCGATGGCCAGGTCTGTGATGCGGCACTGCTGGCACTGGAAAAGTTCCAGTCCAGGAAGAAGCCTTTCTTCCTGGCGGTCGGTTTCCGTAAACCCCATCTCCCCTTTTGCGCGCCAAAACAATACTGGGACCTTTACCGGCGCGAACAGATCCCGCTGCCTGTCAGTACCTCGCATCCCCGGCAGGCACCGGAGCTGGCAACACGCAGCTGGCAAGAACTGGAAGGTTACACGGACATCCCTGGCAACGGACAGGTCAGCCTGGAACAGACACGCCGCTTGCGACACGGATACTATGCCTGCGTCAGTTACATCGATACTCTCGTCGGCCGCCTACTCGCACAACTCGACAAACTTTCGCTGGCCAAGAACACGGTCGTGGTACTGTGGGGTGACCACGGGTTTCACCTGGGTGAACAGGGCCTCTGGACCAAGGCCAACAATTACGAGCTGTCCACCCGCGTACCACTGATCATCTCGTTTCCTGGACAGGCAAAACGCGGCGTGAAAACCAATGCACTTGTCGAATTCGTCGACGTGTATCCCACGCTGGCCGATCTCTGCCGGTTGCCCTCCCCGAGCGGAGTTGAGGGCATCAGCCTGAGACCCGTCATGGAAAGTCCACAGCGAGATTGGAAGCAGGCAGTCTTCAGCCAGTACCCGCGGGCCCGGCAGGGACATCGTCATCAAGGACATGGAGAGATCATGGGATACGCGGTCCGGACCGGGCGGTATCGATACGTCGAGTGGCGGTCGTGGGAAAGCAAGGAAGTCCTTGCCCGTGAACTCTATGATCATGAAACCGACCCCGGAGAGATGAAAAACCTGGCGACCGAGGCTGGCCAAGCAGGAGTCTTGACGATGCTACAGGACATCCTGTCCAGGGGCTGGCAGGGGGCGTTACCGGCTGGAAGGAAACCTGCTCCATGATCACCCGCCTGCCACGAATCTTCGTCCTGCTGCTGCTGTCCATGGTGGTCTCCGCCAGCGCGGCCGCACCAGCGGAGAAAAAACCAAACGTGCTGTTTCTGGCCGTGGACGACATGAAGGACTGGGTGAATTGCCTGGGAGGCTACGAGGGAACAGTCCAGACACCGAACATCGATCAACTGGCAGAACGGGGAATGTTGTTTCGTAAAGCCTACTGCGTGTCGCCTGTCTGCGCACCCTCACGAGCTGCCATCATGACGGGGAAACGGCCTTCCACCACCGGCCTGTACGGGAACGGTCACTGGCTACTTCCCAACTATCCCGACGTGGTAACCCTCCCGGCGCATTTTCGCCAGAACGGGTACCACGTGGCGGGTGCCGGAAAAATTTTCCATCACACGGCGGGCAACCATCCACCCAACCAGTGGGACGATTTCCTCCCCTTGCGATTTCGCAACGATCCCTGGTTTCGCAGTTCGAAACTGAATTATCCCTGGTCAGCGTCTGGTCCCAACCCGGACGGTTTCCCCTTTAGTGGCCTGCCAGGCCTGGGCCATGAAAACGATTGGGGATCCCTGGACATTCCTGCTGCTGACTATGATGATGCCCGTAGCGCAGCATACGCCATCAAGTTCTTAAACGCAAAACAAGAGAAGCCTTTCTTTCTGGCCTGCGGCATTTTTCGACCTCACCTTCCCTGGTATGTGCCAGGAAAATACTTTGACCTTTATCCGCTCGATGATATCGTGCTACCAAAGGTCCCGGACCATGACCTGGATGATCTTCCTGCGGCAGGATTGAAACTGGCCGCTGCCCGTCGAGGCGACCTGGTAACGATCCGCGAGGCAGGTAAACGGCGGCAGGCCATCGGGGCTTACCTGGCCAGTATCAGTTACGCCGATGCGCAGCTCGGCCGGATCCTGGAAGCACTGAAAAAGAGTCCCTTTGC
>JAYGDH010000336.1:0-3085 GCA_046583055.1 Pirellulaceae bacterium
CGGACTTCGATGTCTACTATCGCCGCGAGACGATCACGCCCGACGCGATACGTGGAGGTGTGGGTGTCTCGGCTCGCTACCGTATTACGGTCGAGGTCTCGGGGCATAATCAAAAGCATCCCTGGGGAGAGATGATCAAGGCCAGCCAGGATGATCCGTTGCGATTGAACCTGCGGCTTTTCAAAACACGGACACGTAACGACCACATTTCGCTGCAGCAGTTGGATGTACCCGGGGACGGTAAAAAACGGACATTCACGGTGGAGACCTGGATTGATCGTCAATGGTTGCCGCAGTTGACCTGGGAAAACGGTCCATCCGACCGCGAGGCACGTACGGATATGTTGCTGCAGAAGTACCTGCCGGGATCGTTTCGAAAGGCACCTGACCGGAAACAGATCCCGGATAAGAAAGTATATGACAAGGCACGCGCGGACTGGTCGCGGAAAATGGCCGTTACATTACTGAATCAATACCGGGGTCCGAGCATTCGTGTCCACGGTATCACGTTGGAACCGTTGCTGGACCAGTGGCCACCGAAAAGTCATACCGCGCTCTATGGAACCGGACCCTTCGAGGATGCCAGGGTCGAACCATTACTAAAATCCTTTGCCGAGCGGGCCTTTCGTCGCCCGGTTTCCGCTGCGGAAATCGAGCCGTTCGTCGCGTTGGTCCGTGCCAGGATCGATCCCGAACCTGACCCGGTACCGAGTGTCATCCAGGGACTGGTGTACCGGGCCTACCAGGGGGCCTGGAGTAAGTTGCCTGACTTTTCCCTGCTCAAGCCAATGCGGCAGGGGAAAGTAGCCGATGGCTTGATGGATTTGCGGCTGTCCGGACTGGGAGAACATTTTGGAATCGTTTTCGAGGGCACGTTGAAGGCGTCGAAAGCAGGTGATTACGAGTTCACGATTGCCTCCGATGACGGATCGCACGTGCTCATTGACGGCAAGACCGTGATCAAGCATGACGGGCTTCATGGGGCATCCACACGCCAGGGGAAAATCCGTCTGGCGGCAGGGGTACACGCTATTCGCGTGGAGTATTTTGCCTACGGGAAACCAAACAGCCTGCGGGCCTCCTGGAGCGGACCCGGGTTTCGTGATGCTCCGCTGACAGTTGGTAACGCGGCCGCACAGAAACCGGTCCACGTTGATGCTAAAACTGCCCAGTCCATCAAGGCCATGCAGGTAGGCTACACGGCCATGCTATGCTCACCGGATTTCCTTTATCTCAGGGAAGAGCCAGGCCGGCTTGATGATTTTCAGATTGCCTCACGCTTGAGTTACTTCCTCTGGTCGTCAATGCCGGATCAGCAACTCCTGGAACTGGCTCGGGCTGGTAAGTTGCGAGATGCAGTCGTGTTGAAGCAGCAGGTGGATCGCATGCTGGACGATCCGAGGATCCATGCGTTCACGCACCATTTCACGGAGCGATGGTTGCGACTGGACAAGATTGCCGACAGCCCGCCGGAATTGAATGGTCCCTTCCGTATCTACTGGGACAGGAGAATGGAACCGCAAATCATCGCGCAAACAAGTGCTTACTTTGCGGACCTGTTACAGGCGAATGGCCCGGTCCGACTGTTGATCGACTCGGATTATACATTCATGAACGAGTCGATCGGGAATGTCTTTTACGGGCGTGATGATATCAAGGGTGAGTCGTTGCGAAAGGTTGCCACGAACGATCCGCGACGAGGTGGGATCCTGACGCAGCCCAGCGTGATGACGGCCACTGCCAATGGGGTGGATACCTCGCCCGTGGTGCGGGGCGTCTGGCTGCTGGAGAATGTCCTGGGTACCCCGCCGGCGCCACCACCACCTGATGTCGAGCCGCTTTCACCGGACCTTCGCAAGGCGAAGACGATTCGCGAACAACTGGCTGTGCATCGGGAGCAGGCAGCCTGTAACCGTTGCCACCGCAAGATTGATCCACTGGGATTTGCCTTTGAGAATTTCGATCCCATCGGTCGCTGGCGTGACAGGTATCCAAAGGGCGGCGGTAACATTGATGCCTCGGCCACGATGACCCATGGAGAACAGGTAGCAGATATCGTGGCCTTCAAGAAGATGCTGCTGGGCCGCGAAAAAGACGTGGCTCGCTGCCTCGCGGAGAAGCTGCTGGCGTACTCCAGTGGTCGCGTACTGGAACCGATCGATCGTGGAGAAGTGAATCGAATCGTGGAGAAACTGGGCCGGCAGGGAAACCGTCTGCGTGACCTGGTTCACCTGGTCACGCAGAGCGATGTATTCTTGACCAAGTAGCCCGGTTCCGTACCGCGGACCTGAATGGAGGGTGTTAGTTCCATGGAACATATCTTTGTCGTTGACAATGTTGACGAGTTGAAGGGAATCATGCCCGGCTCTGCCGAGTATGTACAGTTGGCCGGGCATACACGACCCGGGGACGGCGGCGAGGGACTATTTCGCTGGACCGAGGGGGCCGCTGTTGCCAACAACGGTACCGTGATCAGCAGCCGTGAATCCAAGACCGGACACTGGCATCGCATGTACTCGGGTGCGGTCAGCGTGCGCTGGTTTGGTGCGCTGGGAGATGGCACGGAGGTGACACAGCAGATGCAGTCCGCGATCGATGTGGCGATTGCTGGTGGCACGGTGCTTGTTCCCACGGGTTCCTATCGCGTCAAGAAACCCTTGAAACTGCACCAGGGTGTAGCACTTATCGGTGACGGACTTCTGTCCGTGATCCACTTCGATGGTCCTGCCGGATCCGGGTGCCTGCAGTCGAACCAGCCGACACTAGGCCAGGCATTTCACCTGGCGCGTTTCAATATCGAGGTACATACCGAGGGTGCCTACGGGGTGGACCTGCGAGGGATGAGTTACAGCCGCTTCGATGATTTACACATTCACCTGCGGGCAGAAAAAACGTCAGGGTTTTATGGGCCTGGTAACACGGTGTCTCCCTACTACAACCTGTTCACGGCCTGCCACGTGGCGGGCACGTCGAACCTGAAGACCAACGGTTGCACCGGGTTCAACTTTACCTTCGACGAGCAGGATCAATACCAGTCCGCAAACTCCAATTCCGTCATGGGCGGTCGGATCAGCACCTGCCAGGT
>JAYGDH010000545.1:0-6462 GCA_046583055.1 Pirellulaceae bacterium
TCATCTGCAGCCGGTTCATCTGCAGCCGGTTCATCTGCAGCCGGTTCATCTGCAGCCGATTCATCTGCAGCCGATTCATCTGCAGTCGGTTCATCTGCAGCCGATTCATCTGCAGTCGGTTCGTCATCCGTGCCAGCTTCTTTTTCAGCCTGCACCTGGGATTTCCAGTCTTCGTCAACCTGCGGTTCGTCCGCGGGAACGTCCTGTTCGTTCTCGGTCATGAGCTCGTATCCAAACCGGTTAGGTATGGGCGTCTTCGGAAGGTTCCGGGACATCCTGGGGCCGCTCGATCCGCTGTTGATGCCGCTTCACCGCTGCTTCCACGAAACCGGTAAACAGCGGATGGGCAACGGTAGGCTTGGATTTGAATTCCGGATGGAACTGCACGGCCAGGAACCAGGGGTGATCTTTCAATTCAATAATTTCTGCCAACAGGCCATCCGGACTGGTGCCGGCAACTTCCATCCCGTGGGCAGCAAATTGCTGTCGATAAACGTTATTAAACTCATAACGATGCCGGTGCCTTTCCGAGATCTGTTCCTGGTCGTAGCACGAGCGGGCCAGGCTTTCTTCGGCCAACTGACAAAGCTGGGCTCCCAATCGCATGGTACCGCCCATGTCGACGATATTCTTCTGTTCGTCCAGCAGGCAGATCAAGGGATGGGGCGTATCCTTATCGAATTCCGTGGAGTGGGCACCGTCCAGCTTGATCACATGCCGACCAAATTCGATCGCCGCACACTGCATTCCAAGGCAAATACCGAAAAATGGGATTCCTCTTTCGCGGGCAAAGCGAATCGCCTCGACCTTCCCCTCGATGCCACGTTCCCCAAATCCTCCCGGCACGAGCACGCCGTCGTAGCCGGAAAGCAACCGCTCCGGACCTTCCCGTTCCAGCGTTTCACTCTGGATCCGACCGATTCGAATCTGGGCCCGGTGGTGCATCCCAGCGTGATCAAGTGATTCGTAAATCGACTTGTAGGCGTCTTTATGTTCGGCGTACTTACCCACGACCGCGATACTGATTTCACTTTGAGGATTACGCAAACCGTGCAGCAGGTCACGCCAGTCATCCAGTTCCAGGGAAGTCCCTCCCAGGTCGAGTTTCTCGTTAATCAAATCGTCCAGTCGGTTTTCCACCAGTTCTATGGGAACTTCGTAAATCGAGAAATCCTTGTCCCGTTCTTCGATAACAGCCTCGAGGGGGACATTGCAAAAGAGGGCAATCTTTTCACGATCATCCAGTGATATTTCGCGTTCGGTACGACAGATCAGGATATCAGGCTGGATACCAATTGCTCGCAATTGACCGACACTGTGCTGCGTCGGCTTGGTTTTCAGTTCACCGGCTGCTTTCAAGTAAGGAACGAGCGTCAGATGAATGTAGAGGCAATTCTCTTTACCAGCATCGATGGGAAACTGCCGAATCGCCTCCAGGAACGGGAGGCTTTCGATATCACCCACGGTACCGCCGATTTCCGTGATCACGACATCCGTATCCTGATCCGCCAACTTGGCGATCACATGCTTGATCTCGTTGGTGATATGCGGGATGACCTGCACGGTCTTTCCCAGGAATTCTCCACGCCGTTCCTTTTCAATGACCGACTGGTAAATCTGGCCGGTCGTGTAATTGGAATCACGGGTGAGCGGACCATGCGTAAATCGCTCGTAGTGCCCCAGGTCCAGATCCGTTTCACTACCATCATCCAGCACGTACACCTCGCCGTGCTGGTAGGGATTCATCGTGCCAGGATCCACGTTGATATAGGGATCCAGTTTCTGCATCTTGACTCGCAGGCCGCGTCGCTCCAGCAGCATACCGATGGAAGCACTGGTTAATCCCTTGCCCAGGGAACTTACTACACCACCGGTCACGAAGATATGTTTGGTCATGGTTGCCTCGAATTCTGCATCCGTTCAGTCAATTCATACGCTGGCCCACTTCAAGGCCGATCGATTCTACTCTTTCTGGTGTCGTCTGACAAACGCCCGGTAATCTTCCAGGGTATCGACTCCCACTGTCGGCTCCTCGCAAACCCCTACCAGGATAGTCTCTCCAGCTGTCAAAACCCGCAACTGTTCCAGACTCTCCACGCATTCCAGTGCGGCGGGTGGCAACTGGGCCAAACGCAGTAAAAAATCCCGGCGGTAGGCATAAAGCCCAATATGCTGAAAAAAGCAACCGGTTTCAGGCTCCAACATCGCATCATCCCACTGACGCGGGTGTGGAATCACGCTGCGGCTGAAATACAGTGCTTTGCCCTGGTCGTCAAACACGACCTTCACACAGGCCGGATCCTCCAGTTGCTGGCGGCTGCGGATAGGAGTCGCCAGGGTCGCCATGACCGCCTGTGGCTGGTTTTCCAGCAACTGGACCACCTGGTCAATCACTGCCCCGGAAATCTCCGGCTCATCGCCCTGCACGTTCACGATGATGTCGATCTCGTGCAACTCCCGGGCTACTTCAGCGACCCGATCGGTACCGCTGGGAGCAGCCGGATCAGTCAAAACCACCTCGCCGCCAAACTCTCGAACTGCGGCTGCAATCCTCTCGTCATCGGCTGCCACGCACATGCCCGCTGGCAGCTGTGCTTGCCGGGCCGCCTCGTAGGTATGCTGGATCAGTGGTTTACCGGTCTCGGCGAGCAGTAGTTTTTCAGGTAACCGCGTGGAACGCAGCCGGGCCGGAATGACAATATAACTATTCATAAAGCTCTCGATGGATTACTGGCCGATCCCCAGGATCCAGCGTCCCCACGTCAGGACGACCAGGGGAATCAGGATCAGGCCCACCAGGTTCAACCACATACCAGCGTACGCCATATCACGAATCTTGATTCGCTCGGATGCAAAGACAATTGCGTTTGGAGGCGTGGCCACCGGTAACATGAAGGCACAACTGGCGGCCAACGTTGCCGGAATCACCAGCAGGCGGCTGTCTCCACTGGCCACAAGGGTACCCGCAATGCCCACCAGGAGCGGCACCATGATCGTCACCGTGGCCGTGTTACTGGTCACCTCGGTCAAAAGCATAATCACTGCCGCCACGATCAACATCGGCAGCAGCTCGGATGTAGTTGGTACCAGCGTGACGGCCTGTGCAATAGCCTCGGCCAGGCCACTGGAGGCGACGGCCGCCGCCAGGCTCAAGCCACCACCGAATAATAACAGGACACCCCAGGGCAAACGCCCGGCAACCTCCCAGTTGAGCGCAAACTCTCGACGCTGCCAGTGCACCGGGATCACGAACAGGGAGAGGGCGCCCACCAGGGCAATCACCGTATCACTGAGTCGGCTCACCACGGGAACTCGATCTGTCAGCCACTCCCAGTCCTGTAGCGGTGCTCGCAGGACCCACAGGATGGCGGTCAGTACGAAGACCAGCAACACGGTCCGCTCGCCCCGATTCATCGGGCCAAGTTGCTCAATTTCCTCGCCGATCATCGCTCTGCCACCGGGAATTTCCTTGAATTGAAAAGGAAAAATAAACCGGGTCATGCAGACCCAACTGATGAACAGCATCGCGATCACCAGTGGTGCCGTGAAGACCATCCAGCGACCGAAGGAAATGGAAAGTCCAATTTCATCAAGCTGTTCAGCCATGAAGGCATTCGGGATCGTCCCCACGAAGGTCATCATACCGCCGATACTGGCAGCATAGGCCACGCTGAGCATCAGGCAGGTCGCAAAACGATTCACATCGTCACGCAAGACGATCTTCTCCGGCGACATCGCAGCTGGCGACGAACCGGCCGCGGCCGGCGAGCCTAATTCAAAACGATGGTACAGCAGGTTGATCAAGCTAATTGCAATGGGCAACATCATCGCCGTGGTGGCCGTGTTACTAATCCACATGCTCAGGCCTGCCGTGGCAATCATGAAACCTGCTACCAGTCGGCGCGGGCGCACTCCCACGTACCAGACCGTCAGCAGGGCAATGCGGCGATGCAAGCCCCAACGCTCGATCGCCAGGGCAATCATGAAGCCACCCATCAGCAGGAAAACAAAGCGGTTGGCATAGGGAGTTGCAGCCTGCTGGAAGACCTCCTTGCTACTCCCCTCGAAAACACCCAGCAAGGGAAACAGGACCAGTGGCAGCAGCGAAGTTGCTGGCAACGGCAACGCCTCGGTCATCCACCAGATTGCCATCCAGGCCATGATGGCTGCCGTTTTACCTGCTGCTGGTTTCAGTTCCATCAACGAGGACTGGGAAAGCAAGTAGACCGCCAGGGCCAGCAGCGGCCCCAGCGCCAGACCCCAGTCACGAATCACAGAATGTTCCGCACCGCCACCGGCAGAATCACGCGGGGATCGATTCATCGAACATATCTCGTCTGCAATGGATTCCTGGATAGTGTAGCCTTCTCAGCTCAACCATCCGAACCAGAAAAGCTGGATTCTAACAGCCCAACCCCATTTCGTCATAGCACATTTCTGGCAAAGTCGACGCTGATCAATCCCCCTGCAAATCGTGGTCAGAATGCACTGGCTGTGGTATAAGTGATTCGTTCGCTGCAGAACATGATGACTCACCTTACGACCCTTCGCCTCCAGGATCCTTTTCCATGAAACGATTTCCATTCCTGGTCTTTGCATTTAGCTGTCTCATCGCTGCACCCGTGACGCTCCAGGGAGCTGACTGGCCCGGGTGGCGGGGACCCCAGCGCACGGATATCTCTAGCGAATCAGGGTTACTCAAGTCCTGGAAAGAAGGCGGTCCCACGAAATTATGGAGCTACCAGAATGCCGGCCTCGGCTATGGTGGACCTGCGATCGTGGGGAAACATATGTTCCTGCTGGGAACGCGAGACGAATCAGAAGTGCTCATTGCCATCGAGGTCGCCACCGGAAAGGAATCATGGGCAACCCCGCTGGGATCTATCCTCAACAACGGCTGGGGCAATGGTCCTCGCAGCACACCGGCAGTCGATGGCAATCGTGTCTATGCCCTGAGCGGACGCGGTGAACTGCTCTGCGCAGACATCCAGACAGGAAAAAAGATCTGGCAGGTGTCGATGGTCGATTTTGGCGGCCGAGTGCCCGGCTGGGGATACACCGAATCGGTGCTGGTCGACGGGGATCGCATCCTCTGCACACCAGGTGGAAAACAGGGAGCCCTCCTGGCACTGGACAAGAAGAGCGGCAAGAAGATCTGGCAATCCAGTGATTTCACCGATGGTGCCCAGTACGCCTCGATCATCGTGGTCGAACATGCGGGACAACGCCAGTACATCCAGTTGACCATGAAAAACGTGGCCGGGGTTGCTGCGGACACGGGAAAGCTGCTCTGGAAATCTGCCTTTCCTGGCCGCACGGCCGTGGTTCCCACGCCGATCTACCATGAGGGTCATGTTTACGTCAGTTCCGGTTACGGAGCCGGCTGTAAGCTCGTCCGGATCGATGACAACAACCAGGCCACGGAAGTCTACAGCAACTCGCTCATGAAAAATCATCACGGTGGCGTCCTGCGCGTCAAGAACGCCGTCTATGGATATTCCGATGGAGCTGGCTGGGTCTGCCAGGATTTCAAAACCGGGGAAAAAATCTGGAACGATCGTAATTTTGGCAAGGGATCGATCACCTGTGCCGACGGGATGCTGTACTGTCTCAGTGAGCGGGACGGCACCATGGCCCTGTTCCAGGTTTCCGACAGCGGCTGGGAGGAAAAAGGACGCTTCCAGATGGAACCCCAGGCCACGATTCGCAGTCCCCGGGGACGCATCTGGACCCACCCGGTCATCGCCAACGGCAAGCTTTTTCTGCGAGATCAAAACCTGGTCTTCTGTTACGACATCAAGCAACCCTGACACCTTTGCTACTACTCCATTTTAATTTCTTTCGCTTAAGAGGTTTCTGAGATGAAAAATCTCCTCCGCACACTGTTTGCACTTGCCCTGTTACTGCCACTGATATTGATCCTGACCCTGCAAACAACCGCAACTCCCCGCGCCGAGGACGACCAGGGAATCGAACAGCGACGTGACCGGGAACGGGATAAAGACGAAGACAACGAAAGACAAAGACGCGAACGGGATGACGATAAAGAAGACGAGCGACGACGCGACCGAGACGAGGTCGATGACGAAGAAGACGAGCGGCGACGCGACCGGGACGAGAACGAGGATGACGATGACGAACGGATCGATTACTACCGCAAGGCCGAAGCCGAGCTCAAAGAACTCGTCGAAGCGGGCAAGATCAGCCGGCGGCAGGCCCAAGAGCGACTCGTGGGTCTGAGAAAGAAGCTCTGGAGCCACGACGAGGATGATGAGGATGACGATGAGGAAGACCGGCGACGACGTGATCGGGACGAGGATGAAGAAGACGACGAGCGACGCTGGCTCAACTCAGGGACGGAAGAGAAGATTCTCGATGCGTTGGAGGATGAAACCGTGATGGAATTCGCCGACGTTCCGTTGAAGCAAATGGTGGATCAGATTGTGAATCGACACAAGATTC
>JAYGDH010000568.1:0-2040 GCA_046583055.1 Pirellulaceae bacterium
GCCGATCATCCTGGCGGGCTCCGGTGGAGGGAAACTCGTCACCGGGAAACACCTAAACCTGTCTGTCAACTCGGCTCCACAGCAGCCAAAGAAGGGACAATACCGACAACCCGGAAATGGCGCCCCGCTGGCCAATCTCTGGTTAACGCAGGCCCATGCCATGGGACTGAAACAGGAACGATTCGCCGACAGCACCGGGATGCTCTCTCAGCTACTGGCATAGACCACCGGGAACATGCCAGGCGACTTCGGAAGACTGGACGCCCAAGATGAACAACACGCACCTGAATTACCCAGTCAGCCAACTGCAGGCCATGTTCGCGGTGGCCGCCGTTGACAGCAAGATCACCGGTCGAGAACGCTCGGCGATTTACACCATCGCCACCAGCAAGTCGTTTGGCTTGCACAAGTCAGACGTGACACGTGAGCTCAAGAAGCTGGTCGCCCGGATTCACAAAAATGGTCGACAGGAGACGATTGATGAAATCGTGGACCAGTTCAACCGATCGGTACCAGGCAATCATGATGAAAGCCTCTTCATGGAGTGGCTCGAGCAGATCGCGGTCGCCGATGGTGAAAAGGAGACGGGCGAAATACGGGTCATGAAACAATTGCGCCAGGTCATCCATGACCCGTCTGACCAGCCGTCCGCACCGGAAGGCTTCCTGGCGGCGCTTCACATCGCCGGCAATGCTCCCGTATCTCCTCGGCAAAATCAACCCGCGGGGGAACCGACTGGCCGGAAGCATCTCCATCAACGCGCCTCGCGTTTTTCACGCAAACGCCCAGTGAACCCTCGGGAATCAACCGGGGCAAAGCGACACCACGCACTGACACTGCTCGGCGGATCCATCGCTGCCTTCCTTTTTAGCGCCTACATGGTATTCCAGCAATGGCAAGATGGGAAAACAGCCGAGTCCTGGAAGCCCATCGAGGCGTTGATCACCGCACGCGAGATGCGAGAATCACGAACAACCTATAACCGGAGCCGAGAGATGGACATGGCCTGGGAAACTCATGTTCAATACACCGTCAATGGCACCACGTACGACCGTATTTTCAACAAGTACTCGGCCCGCAAGACGATGACCATTTACTACAATCCAGAAAATCCAGGACAGTCCTCTGTCACACAAGGGGTAGAGTGGATTCTATTTGCCTTCTTGTTCGTGGTCACCCTGCTGAGCCTGGCAGGTATCCTGGTCGGGCTAACCTTGACCTGTTGGCCACACCTCATGAGTAACGACTACTAGCTGCCAACCCCTGCGGTGACAGGGGTCCTGACGCCTAACGTACGGCATGCCGAAACACTCCACGGCATGGCTCGTTGAGTACAAAACGCGGCAATTGATCATCCTTCTCGATGAAACAACGCTGCTCCCAGATCGTATCGCCGGGTGGCGGCGCTACGCCTCTGGCCAAAAGCTTGCCAGACCTTGCTATCGAGATGGCCCATATAGTCATATAATCAGCTGACTCAACCAGTTATCAATGGACTCATCATGCACGGCATGTCGTGATTGCGAGTAAGAATACTGGTTCTGCGTAACTTCCAAGGTCGACTACACAACTTTATTGATCCAGGCAACATGACAGCAAAACTGATACTCACCATCATGATGGTCCTTGCTTGCGGGATCGATACGATCGAGGCCCAGTCATTTTACAAGAGCTCTCGCGGGCTGTTTTCCACTCGGCCAAGCGAAACGCAATCACTGACTAACATCAAACGGCTGGGCCCGGTCGGCATGGGGATCGACTTGATTCAACCCGCGTTCACGATGCGAATCAGTCATATCGAGGAAGGCTCACCTGCAGCCAAGACTGGAAAGCTAAAAACAGGGCAGATTATTGAATCAATCAATCGTCAAGAACTTGCGGACATTGATCCTCGAATACAACTTGGTCGAATCCTGGCTGTGGCCGAGGCGAGCGATGGTGTTCTTCGGTTCACGATTAAGGGCGAAGTTCAAGATGTCCTCGTCAAGATTCCCGTGCTCGGTACTTACAGCAAAACGTGGCCACTCAATTGCCCAAAGT
>JAYGDH010000006.1:0-14895 GCA_046583055.1 Pirellulaceae bacterium
CGTGTGCTCTTCCGATCTCCTGGATTTGACTAGGCAAGGTTACGGGGCCGTGCGGGGCGCCGGTGGTGCTTCCCGGATCGTAATGGCAGGCGCCGGGCCAGCCCTGCGGATCATCGGTGATCATCGGGGAACCGCGCAACCTGGCACGTACCAGCCTCATACCTGGGAAAAGGAAAGGATGCCACAGATTTCCGGGCTGGAAATTCTCGGGGAACATCCCGAGGCCGTTGGAATCGAATTACGTAAGACCACCAAGGCCACGATTACCGGGGTGCTCGTGCGTGAATGTAAACATGGGATCCACCTGGTGGAACGAAATCGTGACTTTGTACTGAGTGATTCCCACCTGCTGAATAATCACCATTTCGGACTGTTCTTTGATGAGTGCAACCTGCACCAGATTATTGTCCACGGCAATCACATCAGCTGGAACAAGAAGGCTGGCATCAAGTCACTCAATGGCGACGTACACAATTTGCAGATCACGGGCAACGATATCGAGTACAACAATCACCCGGGTGTTGACAAGTCACCCCAGGGAGAGCCGACGGGGGCCGAGATCTGGTTCGAGGCGCCGACCGGCGTGATCAGCGAGGTGACGATCGCCAGTAATACCATCCAGGCGACAATCCAGCCGGGTGGTGCCAATGTCAGGATTCACGGGGCTCCTACCACGTCACCACGTGCCGCGCGCCTCGTCACGATCGCGGGAAATGTGCTGGGAAGCCAGTTCCGCGGAATCGAGCTGCGACATGTCGAGAGAATCGCGATCACGGGCAATACAATTTATGATTCGCAGGATCTCTCGATCCTGGCGGCCCATTGTGCAGGGATTGCCGTCGGCTCCAACACGCTGGTCTGGCGCGGCGAGGACGAGGATCCACCCCGGGATGGGATCCGGTTGGAAGATTGTGATAACGGGGCACTGACTGGACTGGTCACACGCCGCCTTTGTTCCGGATCGGCCGATTCCGGTGCTGCCTTTACACTCGTGCGCTGCCGGGATGTGGCGGTTAGCGAGTGTCAGATCATCGACCCCCTGCACCGGGGAGTGGAACTGGAGGATTGTGAACGCTGCCGCGTTTCCGGTAACAGTATTATCGACCGTCGGAAACAGCATTCCATGCTGCAGGCCGTTCGGGTGCGGGGCAAGAGCAGCCACAACCTGGTGCAGAATAACCTGCTGGGTGGCGCCCGGGAGAAATTGCTGGATATTGCCCCCGGTTCGTCGGTCTTGCAGGGCAACGTGGAGATCAAGGAATAGGCTGGGCGCCAGGATAGTTTCAGTAATTCGTGACAGGAGAACTTGATATCAGATATCAACCACTGGATCGTCGACAATGGCTGCAGGCAGCTGCGGGTTCCCTGGCGGGCACCTGCCTGGCGACACGCGGGGCTCAGGCCATTGACTATACCAAGCCGGTACCCGAAGCGGAGAAACTGACCGGCTATCTCAATGGATCCCAGGTTTTGATTCGTTGGAACAACCGCCTCTTGACCGGGTACCGCGCCCATGCCAGCCTCAAGTACCCTTACTTCAATCCGCTGGCAGGACCTGCCAGTGGCCTGTCCGTGACGGCAGAGTCAGCATTGCCCTATCCACATCACCGTGGACTCTGGCTCGGTTGTGATCCGGTTAACGGAGGGAATTACTGGAGTGATGGTCCACTGACGCAGGGACAGATCAAGTCCACGAAGCTGGAATTGACGGCGGCAACCG
Organism: Pirellulaceae bacterium; assembly: GCA_046583055.1. Classification (GTDB taxonomy): domain Bacteria; phylum Planctomycetota; class Planctomycetia; order Pirellulales; family Pirellulaceae; genus JAZADA01. The sequence continues at coordinate 1,721 of JAYGDH010000006.1, forward strand.
AGGAATCCGCACAATTCGTGAACCACTGCCAGTGGGTGCGACCTGGTGCTCCCTCACCCTTGAGAGACGAACGGTTATTCACGGTCCGCGTGCTGGGGGATCATGCCTGGGTTATTGATGCCGATATCAAGCTGCTGGCCCAGGAAGACGTTTCGATCAAGAAAGCCAAGCATTCCCTGTTTGCCATGCGGGCAGCCAGTGATATTTCACCCAGTTATGGTGGCATCCTGATGAACTCCGAGGGAGGCCTGGGGGCCAAGGGGACGTATGGGAAACCGGCCCGCTGGTGTGGTTACCATGGTAAGCGGGCAGCACAACCGAAGGTCGTCGAGGGAATCGCCATCATGGAACACCCCGAGAACCCCTGGGGGCCTTGCCCCTGGTTTACCCGGGAGTATGGCCACCTATCTCCCTCTCCGTTCAATTTCCTGAAGGAACCCTGGGTATTTGAGAAGGGAGCAACCCTGCGGATGCAGTATCGTGTGGTCATCCATGTCGGGACCCCGGACGAGGCTGGCCTCGACAAGATCTACCAGCAATGGGTCGAGGGTTGAAAGGAAGGAACCGCGGGTCCCTGGTTGCCTGCGTGGTTTTGATGCAAGGAAAATCAAGTTGGTAAAAAACAACATTGTTCATGTGACAGGATGGTTCCTGGGGCTCTGGTGCCTGGGTTGTCTCGGGTGTGGCGGTTCGGTTCCACTGGAGAACTGGCAGAAACTGGGCGGGCGGGTGTCACTCGATCAGCAAGGTGAGGTGGAGTCACTTTACCTGGGCCAGACGCGCGTGACCGATACTGACCTCAGGAAGCTGGCAACGCTTCCCCGGCTGAAGCAGTTGTTTCTCAACGGGACAAGTGTCACGGATGAGGGACTTCAGCACCTGCGGGTCCTGGGGGAACTGGTTTACCTGGACCTGGAGTCCTGTGATGGCATTTCGGATGCCGGCATGCCGCACTTGCTGGAAATAAAAACGTTGCAGGCGGTCAATCTTCTTGATACCCGGGTGACCACCGTTGCCATCGATCGCTTTGCAGGGGAATTGCCGGGATGTCGAGTGGCCAGCTTGCTGGCGCATTCACAGCCCGGCAACCGGGATGTTGCCGGAGACGACGAGCATGACCTGGCGTCACGGCAGGTCATCGAGGGGCTCCTAGCCAGGCAACTGGAGAAGCCTTTCGCAGAAATTTCCCAGGGAGAACTTGACCAGCTGCGAACGCTCTACCTGCTGGACGACAATATTTCCAGCCTGGTCCTTGCCCCGGAGCTGGTTGGCCTGGAAGTATTGACAGTCAAGAGCAGGAATCTACGAGGCTTGCAAGGCCTGGAAAGGTTGAGCCAGTTAACAAAACTATCGGTTGCGGCTGGTAACCACCTGGTTGATTTGACCCCCTTGAGTGTCCTGGCACTGCTCACGGAATTGCAACTGAGTGATGGCCGGATTACTGACCTGGGCCCGCTTAGAGAATTGACGAGATTGCAGGTACTTCACGTGTCGGAAGGCGAGGTCGAGGACCTGGAGCCACTGAAGGAGTTGAAATCATTACGGGAATTATGGTTGCCCCAGAACCAGGTCAAGGATTTGAATCCGCTGCGGGATTTGTCGGGCCTGGAAGTTCTTTACCTGACAGATAACCCGATCGAGGTGCTGGCAGCTTTGCATGAGCTGGATTCCCTGAAGTTGCTGGATGTGCGTCGCACCCAGGTGAGTGCCAGTGAAATCGAGAAGTTCAAGGCAGCGTTGCCCGACTGCAAGGTCCGTCATTAAGGCAACCACGGTGTGCGATAGTTTGTTACCAGGCATTTTATTCAAAGGTGAACGGATGCAACGCGAACAGGTTTTGAAGGAAGCACAGTCCATCCAGGACTGGATCGTGGAACGGCGGCGGCAACTGCATCGTCATCCGGAATTGATGTACGAGGAAGTCAAGACGAGCCAGCTGGTGCGTGATACCCTCGATGAACTGGGCGTTGCCTATCGGTCGCCGATTGCCGAAACCGGGGTCCTGGCGACCATCGGTAATGGAGACGGGCCCTGCGTGGCGTTGCGAGCTGACATGGATGCCCTGCCGATCCATGAGCAGGCAGATGTTGCTTTTCGCAGCGAGGTCGACGGCAAGATGCACGCCTGCGGCCATGATTGCCACACTTCCATGCTGCTCGGTGCCGCGCGGTTACTGAAGGAACGTGAAGATGAAATCCAGGGAACCGTCAAGCTGTTGTTTCAGCCGGCCGAAGAAGGAGGGGCTGGCGGACACCGTATGAGTGAAGAGGGGGCACTGGATAACCCACAGGTAGAACGGATTTTCGGACTGCATGTTTGGCCGATCCTGGAGACGGGAAGTATTGGAGCGTGCGAGGGGACATTCCTGGCAGCAGCAGGGTTCATGGAAATCACGGTTCGAGGGCGTGGTGGTCATGCGGCCATGCCGCACTACACGATCGACCCGGTCGTCGCGGCAGCCAAGATTGTCACGGAACTGCAGACCATCGTTTCCCGCGAGATTGATCCACTGGATTCCAGTGTTGTCAGCGTGACGGCCATTCATGGCGGGCAGGCATCCAACGTTATTCCCGAAGAGGTCCAGATGAAGGGAACGCTGCGATCACTGACCATGGAGGGCCTGCAGGGGTTGCAGCAGCGGGTACGGGAAATCGCCACTCACGTGGGATCCGCGCATCGCTGCGAGGTCACCGTGGAATTTCCAGGACACGATTATCCACCGACCGTGAATGATGGTTCCCTTTGGAATAAGATCCGGGAAATTGCCGGCCAGATGCTGGGCGATGAGAATGTTTTCGAAGTTCCGCCGGTCATGGGGGGAGAAGACTTTGCCTATTACACCCAGCGGGTTCCTGGTTGCTTCGTGGGCCTGGGAGTTCGCAACGAGGCCGTTGGGGCTACCTACATGGTTCATCACCCGATGTTCAAGGCGGATGAGGCGGCGCTGCCTATTGGCACGGCATTACATGTGAACTTTGCCCTGGAGTCGTTGCAGGAACTGGCTGCAGACTGATTCAGGGAGTGGTCTCGTCCACGGAAGTATCGGGTTCGGCCTGGTCAGCCGGCACCGCGGGGCGACTGGCAGGAGGCACCGGGTCTACCAGTTCATCAAACGCACACCAGAGGGAACGGGCGTAGCGAAAGAACCAGATGGGGAAGGTCAGCATAAAGACCGTGGCGCTAACCAATAGGATCCGTGGCGAAATCGTGCTATTGAATCGCAGAATCGGGTAAAGACCACAGATAATGAGGGACGTGAGCCCATAGTTGATGTAGACCGAACCCAGGAAAAATCCCGGTTCCCGTTCGTAAACGTGACCACAATGGCTGCAGCATGGATGCATGCTGAACCAGTTGCGAAACAGGTGCCCCTGCCCACAGAGGCAACATCTCAAGCGGAGACCGCGTCCCAGTAATTTCCAGAGTCGCATAGGTTGTTTGACCGGTATCGACAGGTAAATAGGAAGGCAAACCGTTGTTCGAGGCAGTCTAGTCATGGTATCCAGTTAGAGAAAGGGGAGTAGTTTGAGGAAACTTGCTGGAAATCCCCCATTTCTTGCTGACGGGTGACCGGACGTGTCCCCCCGGGTTTCTAGGATGACTGCCTGGAAAGATACTAGGCAGACAGGAACGCCGGAAACGGTAGAATGTGCGCATGACTGGCGACAGGCAGAGCAGCCCTTGGGGGCCAGGAATGATGAATCGATTAACTGAGAGCATCACCGCCGTTTGCAGCGAACAGCTGTTGGAAGAAAAATGGTTGGTCGTTCCCTCGTTGCGAGTTGGTTACCAGTGGCTGGACCAGGTGGCCTGGCATGGACAGGCGGCCGTGAATGTCCACGTGAAGACCTTCATCTCGATGGCCCTGGACCTGGCCGCTCCGATCATGGCTGCCAGCCAACTGACGTTGGCATCATCACGCGCCGGTATGCTGTTGACGGATCGGATCATTCGTGAGTTTTCGCAAGACCAGTTGGCATACCTGGGATTGGCGCAGCCGAGTGTTGGACTGGCTGAAACCGTGTTGGCCAGTATCAATGCGATTCGCCTGGCTGGCCTGTCTGCTCCGGACCTGGACCGTTCCTGCTTTGAAGTGTCGACCAAGGGTGATGACCTGGAACTGTTGTTGCAGCGTTACCTGGAATTGCTGGAAGAGGAAAAACTGGTTGACTACGCCTGGGTCCTGGTGACGGCCCGGGAACAATTGCAGGCAAGTACCAACGAGCGACTGCAGGACGTGCTGCTGTTGCTCCCCGACGATCTCGAATTATCGACCCTGGAAAATCAATTGCTGGAAAGCTTTTCTCCTGGTCAGCGTATCTCGCTGGCAGTTGACCAACCAGCGGTTGGTACGGCCTCGGATGGAACTGCTGCCACGGACCTGGAATTGTGCCGCTGGTTGACCAGCACGGCCGAGGCGCCACCACCGCTCCACGATGATCAGGTTCAGATTCGTCGAGGCGTGGGCGAGGTTAATGAAATTCGAGGTGTGCTGCGTCACTGCCTGCAGCACCGTGTGCCCTGGGATGATGTCGAACTGCTGCATACCGATACAGACCAGTATGTTTCCCTGGTCTACGAGACGATCTCTTCCCTCTCCGGGCCAGGTGGTGAGATTGGCGATGAGTTGGCGGTCACGTTTGCCGAGGGAATTCCCTGCTGGTACGCGCGACCCGGACGTGCACTGCTGGGATGGATTCATTGGACCAGCAACGATTGTCAGCAGAGCGAGTTGGTTAAGATGGTCAAGGAAGGCCTGCTGCGTTTCGGCGAGGAAGAGGAAGACCTGGATTTTTTCAGGCTCGCACAGCAGGTCCGAGGCCTGGGAGCCGGCTTTGGCAGCAAACGTTTCTTGCCGCGCATTATCGGCCGCCAAACAGCCCTCAAGAACCGGCTGCAGCAGGACACGCAACCCCTGCCTGGCGGCGAAGAACCGCTGACGCCGTCAATGCGCGCGGGATTGAAACGAGACCTGCGTGATCTTGGACTGCTCGAGCAGTTACTGGTCGAATTGCTGGCCGTGACGCCAGCCGTCACGGCCAGCCAGCAAGAGGTCGTACTTGCTGCTCGTGATTACCTCGATTCGCTGGCTCGCAGTGTCAGTAAGCTCGATCGCTTTGCGCACCAGAAGTTGATCGATGAATTAGATGACATGGCACATTGGCTCCAGCGTGGAGGCGACGAATCAACAATTGATATCTGGGACTGGTTACGAATGTTACCGGCAGATGCACGCGTGATGGGAAGTACGCCGCGACCCGGCTGCCTGCACGTTGACAGTGTTCACCGTGGTGGCCACAGTGGTCGAGGAACCACCTTTATCGTGGGCCTGGATGATGGCCGTTTCCCGGGCTCCGGAATCCAGGATCCCCTCTTGCTTGATAGTGAGCGGGGCAAGTTGTCCCCGGCACTGCCAACCGCAGCGAAACGACGTGAAGAACGATTGCAGGCGTTTACCTACCTGCTGGCGAGACTGCGTGGCCGACTGTTTCTGAGCTTTTCCAGCCAGGGAGTAACTGATGATCGCGAGATGTTTCCCAGTCCCGTGCTGTTAACCCTCTTTCGCCTGCTGTCCGGAGATCCCGAGAGTGATCAACAGGCGTTACTGGATGCGCTGCCGGCACCAGAGTCATTTGCCCCGACCGATGCCCGGATGAGCCTGGACGTGGCCGAATGGTGGATGTGGCGACTGACCGAGGAAGACCAGGTGACGAACCTGGATGATTTCGTTCTCGATCAGTTTCCTCACCTGGTCGATGGGAAGAGGGCTCAGGAACAATGGCACTCAGCCGATTTTACCGCTTACGATGGGCTGGTCCCGGAGGCCGCGGCACGACTCGATCCGACCGCACCGGATGGCCCCGTGATGTCGGCCAACGGGCTGCAAAAAATCGGCGAATGTCCCCGGGCATTTTTCTTCAAGTATGGACTCGATCTGTCACCGCCAGATGAAACAGTTGTCGACCCCACGTGCTGGCTTGATGCCCTGGCACGCGGCTTGTTACTGCATGAACTATTCGAGGTGTTCGTCCGAGAACTGGTCGAGAAGGAACGTGTTCCTGAAATGGCCAGGGACCGTGATCGACTACTGGAATTGCTGGATGAACACGTGGAACGTTACCGGGATCGCTATCCCCCGGTCAACGAGATGACCTTCCAGCACGAATTCCAGGAAATTCGGCAAACGGCACTGACCTTCCTGCGGGAAGACGAACGGTTCTGCCGAGAGCATGGTTGCCGACCACTCTACCTGGAAGCCTCGCTGGGCCTCAGCCCAGGTGAACATGGCACGCCGCTGGATAGCGATGAGCCGATTCCCGTGATGCTGGCCGGTGGCCAGACGATTCGATTGCGTGGTCGCGTGGATCGCGTGGACGTGATGGGAGACGTGGCTGAGCAGCAATACGCCGTCTGGGACTACAAGACAGGTAGTTCCTGGGGTTACGACCATGCCAGGCCGTTTCAACAGGGCCGTAAAGTACAGCCGTTCCTGTACCTCATGATGGTCCGGCACGTGATCCGGAAACAGGTGGACCCCGCGGCAGAGGTGAAGCACTTTGGTTTCTTCTTCCCCGGTCCGAAAACCGTGGGGGCACGTATTGGATGGACCCTGGAGGAACTGTCCAACGGGCGTGAGGTCCTGGAGCACCTTTGTCGACTGGTAGCCGACGGGGCGTTCCTGGCAACTAACAACGGACAGGATTGTAACTATTGTGATTATCTGCCGATCTGTGGCCCCCAGGCTGCCGGGTTGGCCCAGTTGAAGCTGGATAACCCGGATAACACCATGCTGGAACCGCTGCGACAGCTGCGGACCAGCGAGACCTAGCAACAAGCTCTGGACAGGAAAGTGAAAGTAGAATCAGGTGATGGCTGAAAAAGTTTTACCTCCGGATCAGGACCAGCGTCGAAAGATCGTCGAGCAACTCGATCAGACGATGCTGGTGGAAGCGGCTGCTGGAACCGGCAAGACGACCGGCATGTTGGCCCGCATGGTTGGCCTGATTCGTGAAGGCCTTTGCCCGGTCGATACGGTGGCTGCGGTTACTTTCACCCGCAAGGCTGCGGCGGAATTGCGGGCACGATTCCAGGTGCAGTTGGAACGGGCTGCACGCGAGGCAACCGGGTTGGAGGCGGAACGCCTGCTGGTCGCGGTGGCTGGCGTGGAACGTTGCTTTATCGGAACCATTCATTCGTTCTGTGCTCGCCTGCTGCGAGAACGGCCTATCGAGGCGGGGGTGGACCTGGCTTTCCAGGAACTGGATGACGAGTTGGATGCCCAGTTGCGAGAGTCAGCCTGGTCTGATTTTACGAATCGCTTGATCGTGGAAGGGGATGAACGGCTTGGCCAGCTGCAGGATTTGGGATTGCAGCTCGATCAACTGCGGGCGGGCTTCTTTCGCTTTGCCGAGTTCTCTGACGTCCAACAATGGGATGCACCCGAGGTTGAACTGGGTGACTGGACCAACGCCATGCGGGCCCTGGAAGATTATGTGGCACACATGGAAGCACTGGTTCCGGGATTTCCCGCAGACCGGGGTAATGACAAGATCATGAATCGTTACGAGCAGATCGTCCGCTTGGCTCGCAACCGAGATCTGCAGGTGCCAGCACAGTTCATGGAAGTTCTTGCCTTGTTTAATGCCAGGGTGAAATGGGTATTGAGCGCCTGGCCAGGTGGTGCAGACCAGGCCAAGGTGGAGCGAGATCGCTGGGGACCCTTCTGTGAAGACCTGGTGCAACCATTGAGAGATCGGTGGTTGGCGCGGCGTTATCGATTGGTGATTGATCTCTTGCAGGGAGCTGCCCGGCAATACGACCAGGTACGACAGGCATCGGGACGCTTGAATTACCAGGACTTGCTGATGAAAGCCTCCAGCCTGCTGCAGGATAAGCCCCAGGTGCGTCGCTACTTTCGTTCACGTTTTACCCACCTGCTGGTAGATGAATTCCAGGATACCGATCCGATCCAGGCGGAAGTCATGATGTTCCTGACAGCGGCTGACGTGGCCCAGCAGGATTGGCGCAAGTGCCAACCCGTTCCAGGTTCCCTGTTTGTCGTGGGCGATCCGAAACAGTCGATTTACCGGTTTCGTCGAGCGGATATCCTGACCTATAACCAGGTCAAGGAAATTATCGCCGGTAGCGGTGGAACGGTGATTGCCCTGACCGCTAATTTTCGCACCCGCGAGGACCTGGTCGAATGGGGCAACACCATTTTTGACGCGACCTTTCCCGATGAGGCTAACCTGTTTTCGCCAGCCAGTTCAGCTATGCAGGTGGCTCGGCAGGAGGGAAGCGATGGGGAGCTAACCGGGATACACGTACTACCGATTCCAGAGGAATTTTGCAGTAAGCTGCACGCCGTTGACTACGATGCGGACCAGGTGGCTCGCACGATTCGTCATGCCCTGGATACAGGAGCGACCGTGCCGCGAACGGCGCGAGAGCTGGAACGCGGGATCTCACCCCAGGTCACACCAGGTGACTTCATGGTGATTACCTGGGGCAAGAAAGAATTGGCCAGGTATGGTGAGAAATTGCAGCAACTGGGGATTCCCTACCAGGTGACGGGTGGCAGTGCCCTGTCCCGGGTACCGCAGTTGGAACTGTTGACCCGCTGCCTCCGTGCGGTAACGGAACCCGATAATCCCATCGCCCTGGTAGCCGTGCTGAGGAGCTCGTTGTTTGGTTTGAATGACCAGCAACTGTACGCATTGCGGCAACATGGAGGACATTTTAGTTACCAGTCGGCGGTGCCGGCTGAAATGGGTCTGGAAATGGTCGAACGATTTGAAAAGGTGTTCCACAAGCTACGCGTGTACCAGCAATGGCTAAGAAGATTGCCGCCAGTGGCCGCCATGGAACGGATTGTCTGGGACCTGGGACTCCCCCTGCAGGCTCTCTCGCAGGTCGGTGGCAGTGTCCAGGCCGGGTCGATTGCCAAGGCACTGGAAATGCTTCGCGAACAACAATCGCATTTTCCTTCCGCGGCCGAGTTGATTGAATACCTTGACCAGCTCATCGAGCGGGGCGCCGAATTTGACGGTTTACCTGCCCGGGCCCATGACCAGCCGGTGGTTCGCCTGATGAATCTGCACAAGGTCAAGGGACTGGAAGCCCCGATCGTGTTCCTGGCCAACCCGACCGGCAAGTGGAGTCCGCCCGTCAGCTTTCATGTCGACCGATCTGCCACGCATGTGGCAGGTTACCTGGCAGTCTATGGAGAGTCGACGGGCTTCGGTGGAGGGCCCTTGCTGGCCTGTCCCGGTAACTGGGAACATTATCAGCAACAGGAGAGTGAGTTTCTCGAGTTCGAGCGGCAACGGTTGCTCTACGTGGCCGCGACCCGTGCCGGGACGCGTTTCGTGATTAGTCAAAAAGAAAAAGGGAACGGCGGCACCAACCACTGGGCGTTTTTTGATGATCACCTGGAGAAATGTCCTCCGCTGCCCGATCCGGGCCATCAATCCGCACCGGTCGTCAGGGAGGTGCACTTGAACCCTGAACTCGTGGAACAAGCGGCCGAGCAGATCGCCGAATCCTGGCAGCAAACCCGGCAGCCCAGTTACGCTACCGGCGCTGCCAAGGAAATGACCGTGGAATCGGAAACACATCATCCGCAGGGCTCAGGAACGAGTCGGGGAGCCCAGTGGGGGACGGTTATCCACCTGCTGCTGGAGACAGCCATGCTGCAGCCGGCGATGTCGCTGGAGAGCCTGGCCTACACGACGCTGAAGGAACAGGATCTCGAGGTCACGCTGGTCAATGATGCGTTGGCCGTGGTGCAAAGTGTCGTGGATTCCGAGATTTGGCAACGGGCGTTGGCCAGTGACAAGCGGTTGGTGGAAGTTCCCTTCGAGCACTGCCTGGCTGCCGAGGCCAGTGAGCAGGGGGTGCCGACGATCGTGCGTGGTGTGATTGACCTGCTGTTCCGTGAATCCGACGGCTGGGTCATCGTTGATTACAAGACCGATGCGGTGACGGCAGATTCGGTAGGGACCGTGGTGGATCATTACCGGGGACAGGTGAATGGCTATGCGGACACCTGGCAGTTGCTGACCGGAGAACCTGTCAAGGAAAAGGGACTCTACCTGACCCGGTTAGACCGATTTGTGACGGTCGATTAGTTCGATTTCGGCCGGTTTGGCGCAATTGCTGATCAGTTAAAGTACGTGTTACAATTGAACTTGTTTCAAATCGGTTGAGTAACCAGGTTTTCTCTTGAGATTGAATCGGCAGACAACCGCTAGTTGAAGGTTCATTGGAATGAGAAAACATTCTTCGCCGAGAGTCCTGTATACATTGGCGGTGCTCCTGGTGCCGTCATTTGCCTGCCTGGCAGCTGAGCGGCCGAATATTCTCTTTATCATGTCTGACGATCACACGTCACAGGCATTCGGTTGTTACGGGAGTCGCCTGGCGAAGCTTAATCCGACGCCGACGATCGATCGGCTTGCCAGGGAAGGGATGTTGTTTGAAAACGCCTTCTGCACGAACTCGATCTGCACCCCCAGTCGAGCCTGCATTCTGACCGGACAATATCCACATGTGAACGGTGTCTATGATCTCGGTGGGCGTATCGAGACAGAGCGACAATACCTGGCACTGGAAATGAGAAAAGCGGGCTACCAGACGGCGATGATCGGCAAATGGCATCTCAAGGTCGAGCCGGGCGCTTTTGATTATTACTGCGTGTTACCCGGACAGGGCAAGTATTTTGATCCGGTGTTCCGCGTCCAGGGCGAGAAGAAATGGCCGCACAATACGGTGCAATTCAAGGGCCAGCATTCATCGGATGCGATCACCGATGTCACCCTGAAATGGCTGCAGGAAAAGCGGGACCAGGAAAAACCGTTCTTCCTGATGCATCACTACAAGGCTCCGCACGACTTTTTTCAATATGCCCCTCGCTACGAAAACTATCTCGCCGAGACTGACATCCCGGAACCGGAGAATCTCTGGAAACAACCAAAGTTTGGATCGCTCGCGACTCGCGGTGCCAACGATGAACTGTTGCCCCATATTGGAACCTCGATCGGACGACGTAACCCCCGTCGCAACTATGCGAAGCACTACAAGGTCGATCCGGCACTGGGTGACGAAGATGCCAAGCGGGCTGCCTACAACATCTACCTGAAACACTACCTGCGCTGCGTTAAGGGAGTCGATGACAACCTGGCCCGGCTGTTTGCCTATCTCGACCAGAGCGGGTTGATGGACAAGACCGTCATTATTTACACCGGAGACCAGGGATTCATGCTCGGTGAGCACGATTACATGGACAAGCGCTGGATGTACGAGGAAGCGATGCGGATGCCGTTCCTTATTCGTTATCCAAAAAAGATCCCGGCTGGCTCACGTGCTGACGCGATCGTGGAAAACGTCGATTATGGGCCGACGATGCTCGATTTTGCCGGCATCAAGACACCGGCCGTCATGCAGGGCCGCAGTTTCCGTTCGATCTGTGAAACAGGCAAAGAATCGAAAGGCTGGAAACAAGAAGCGTATTACCGTTATTGGATGCACATGGCGCATCACGATAATCCGGGCCACGTCGGCATCCGCACGAAGAAGTTCAAGCTGCTGTTCTATTACGGCTGCAACTACAAGGGCCAGGATCGCACGCCGCCTGGTTGGGAACTCTATGACCTGGGGAATGATCCGACCGAAGTCGTGAACCAGTATGACAACCCAAAGTATGCCCAGGTCGTCAGCGATCTCAAGGATCGATTAGCGAAACTTCGCAAACGGGTTGGCGACAATGGCCAGGACCACCCGGCGGCTGAAGCCATCATCAGGGAGTTTTGGGACTACGACGAAGCAGCTCGGCAGAAAGCGATAAAATTGTCTCACCAGGTCCTCCACCTCAGGGAGAATGCTCCGGCGAAGCCCCGTAAGAAGAAATGAAGAGATCAAATAATAATTCGAAGTGGCCCCTGATGAAAACGACGCGCAACCGTTGGCTAGCGGTGATGCTGCACGTTTTTCTACTGGGACTGTTTTTCGGCAGTCCACTCGGTTGGACCCAGGAGGGTGCGCTCAGCAAGGAAGATGCCGATCGCTTGTTTTCCGTGGAAGTGATGCCCCTCTTGAGGCAAAAATGTTTTGCCTGTCATGGTGATAAGCCGCAGGAGATTAAGGGGAAGCTTGACTTGCGCAGCCGCGCTGGCATGCTCAAGGGAGGCGAATCAGAAGAGCCAGCCCTGGTAGTGGGCAAGCCCGACGACAGCCTGCTGTTTCAAGCCGTCCTCTGGGATGGGTTGGAAATGCCGCCCAAGAAAAATGATCGTTTGACGAAAAAACAGATCGACCTGCTGCGGCAATGGATCACCGCTGGAGCTCCCTGGCCTGACGTAGCGGCGCAAAAAAAATACCGTGAAGAGAATTGGAATCAGCCGGAAAACAAGGATGGCATCCTGGTAAAGACCAGTGGCGGGCTTACCCAGGACTGGACCTATCGTCGCTATCGCCATGAGAACCTTTGGTCATTGCAACCCCTCAGCAAGGCACCAGTGCCAGCAGGTGCTGGCAATCCGGTCGATGCCTTTGTTCGTGCTAAACAGCAGAAAGCGGGTGTTAAACCTGCCACCCGCGCGGACAGGTTAACCCTGATTCGGCGGGCCACCTATGACCTGACCGGGCTTCCTCCCACGACCGCGGAAGTTCGTCAGTTCATGGAAGACCTGTCGCCGCAGGCCTGGCCGCGGCTGATCGATCGGCTGCTGGAAAGTCCCCATTACGGGGAACGCTGGGGCCAGCACTGGCTGGACGTGGTTCGCTACGCCGATACGGCCGGCTTCTCCAATGACTACGAGCTCTCCAATTTCTGGCGATACCGGGATTACGTGATTCGCGCCTTCAACGATGACAAGCCGTACAACCAGTTCGTGCTCGAACAAATTGCCGGCGATGAACTGGCTCCCGGCGATCCGCAGGCAATCGTGGCCACTGGCTTCCTGCGTGCCGGCCCCTGGGGCACAGCCATGATTCCGCAGCCTATTGCTCGTCAGCTCTACCTCGATGACCTGGTGAACAACGTGGGCGAGGCTTTTCTCTCCACGGCCCTGCGTTGTACGAAGTGCCATGATCACAAATTTGACCCGGTCCCCACACGCGATTATTACCGGATCTACGCTGCCTTCGCGGCCACGCAGCCGGCCGAACGGGCGGCC
>JAYGDH010000059.1:0-5517 GCA_046583055.1 Pirellulaceae bacterium
AACTCTGCAGAATCCGATTGGCTACCCTACCAGGACAGTAATGGTGTCAGTGGTCATGCGTTTATGGGGGCAGTTCCCTTTATTGCGGCTGCCCAGATGACTGAAAACCCGTTGCTTTCCGGACTGTGGTATACAGGCTCCCTGATGAGCGGTGTCTCCCGCATATCCGATGACGACCATTACCTGTCCCAGGTGATCCTGGGATGGTGGCTGGCGAAAATGGCCTGTGATGCAGTTGATAAAACGGAACGGCAGGAGAAGGACATGAAGTTGGTACCGTTGATGGGGTCAGGTGGTACCGTCGGCGTAGGGGTTCAGTTGCAGCGTTAGCGGGTTAGTTGCCCGCAGGGTTGGAGTCACGCCATCTTCCTGTTGTGCTGACGCAAGTAGCCTTCGCGCGTCATGCCGAGTTTTTCCAGGACGCGAGCGGACGCTGGGTTTCGTGCCAGGTTATGGGCACATACGCGGTTCAGGCAAAGTTGCTCAAATGCATAGCGAAGCAGTTCGGCAGCTCCTTCGGTGCAGTAACCTTTGCCCCAGAAAGGCTTGCCTAACCAGTACCCCATTTCGTCCCGCGAATCGGTATGGTTGATTTCTACCAACGAGATTGCGCCAATCAAAGTGCCGTCCTTTCGCAATTCAATGGCCAATTCGAGGGAGGTATTTTCCGGCCCAGGCGGTTGATGGCTGGCGATCCAGGCTTCGGCCATACCATCCAGGTAAGGGTGGGGCACGACACGGGTCGTATCGGCGACGGCCCGGTCACCTGCCAACAACTGGATAAGCGGGGCGTCGGACGGGCTGAAGTGACGCAATAGCAGGCGTTGGGTGGTAAGTGGGAATGTTTGGCTCAAAGGTGGATTATTGTAGAAAATGCTGAAACCGGCGAGCGGATGCTGACTTGGGTTTCGATCCGGCGGAGGTTTTGTTAAACTGATTTATCGTGTTTACAGCGTCCAGGCAATGGCGATTGAAACCTACGAAAAGACGCACCCGTAACTCAATTGGATAGAGTACTGGTTTACGGAACCAGATGTTGCAGGTTCGAGTCCTGCCGGGTGTACTTCTGAAGTTGCAGGCATCAACGGGGAACAGTCAAGGCACGCCCGGGTCTCCCCGCTGTCGACTCGCAAGGATCTCGACTCTAGTCGGGGTCGGGCGTGCATAGGGTGCTGATCCCTTGGCTGAAGATCTGGCCTTATTTCGCCGGGGCGATAGAATTACTGACGTCCGCCCGGGAGCTAGAAATGCCATGCCCAGAACGAAACCGTCTTCGCACACCACCATTCTTTCGTCGGTGACTGATGCCGTCCTTCCGGATCATTTTACCAACGATTTTTCAAAGTATAGCAACCCCCAGCCGATAGCAGGTGGCGGGCATGGTGTCTTGGCGTCGTCGCTGGATGGCTTGCTCGGGCGAACGGTTGCTCTCAAGTCGTTGCGTCCAGAACATGAAAACTCGGATCAAGAACAGTGTCGCCTGTTGCGAGAGGCCCGCATCACAGCCCAGCTGCAACATCCGAACACGGTGCCAGTTTACGAGCTTGGAAGACGTGATGATGGTGCGATCTACTTCGCCATGAAGAAGGTAGAGGGAGAGAATTTATTTCAGGTGATCGTACGGATCGCCCAGGGAGACGAAGAAACAAAAACGCAATACCCTCTCAACCGCCTCCTGGGGGTGCTGCTGCAATCCAGTAATGCCCTTGCCTATGCGCACTCGCGGGGGGTGATCCACCGGGATGTCAAGCCAGAGAATATCCTGCTGGGCCCCTTTGGCGAGGTGTACCTGATGGATTGGGGGGTTGCTAAAGTGTGGGGAATGGCCGCGGAAATTGACGGGGATGTGCCTGTTGCGGAGCTTTATCAGCGTTTAACAGCTACGGGAAAACGGCCTGGGACGCCCCTCTACATGTCTCCGGAACAAATTACCTCTGCCGGGATCGTCGATGAACGAAGCGATATTTTCAGTATGGGCGTGGTGTTGTATGAAATCCTGGCCCAGAGGGAACCGTTCCGCGGGAAAACGATCGAAGAAACGTTTCATAACATCCAGACCCTGACGCCCCCTGGGCCCAGCACCATCGCAACCCAGGTAACGGTACCCGTCGCGCTCGATCGCGTCTGCCTGAAAGCACTGGAAAAGAAACCGGCAAATCGCTACCAGGCAATCAGTGAAATGATCCAGGAGATCCGCGACATTCGTGACCAAGCGATCTCCTCGCTGTAACTCGCTGCATAGTCAGGCATCATGACTGCCTAACCAAGGGGCAGCTGATTGTCGGCGCGAAGATAACGCCTCGCCCATTTTGCTATGCCGCCGATTGCATTGAATCTGAAATGTCCTAAAATACGACGTTAATTGATCCGGCGGCACACCTATTGCACATCAATCGTGATAATGGGCCGCTCGAGTACGAGCGGATAGCAATTAACCTACGTTGAGCGTCGGCGCCCTGATCAGGTTTGCTGGATACCCTTCTTCGGAAAGGGGAGGAAATCCGGTGAGGTCGGCTACTTCATGGATTTAACACTTTTTAGGGAGCACGGTGCGAAATGGTTTCGAAGCTTGAATACATTTGGCTGGATGGGTATCAACCTACGCAGAGCCTGCGATCAAAAACGCAGGTTCGGCGAGACTTTGGCGGAACACTCGAAGAATGTCCCATGTGGTCATTCGACGGAAGTTCCACGGAACAGGCCGCCGGTAATGATTCGGACTGCCTGCTTAAACCCGTAGCGATCTTTCCCGATCCCTGTCGGAAAAATGCCTACCTGGTCATGACCGAGGTTCTCAATGCTGACGGTACGCCGCATGTTTCGAACGGCCGGGCAACCATCGATGATGACGATGAGGATTTCTGGTTTGGGTTTGAGCAGGAATATTTCCTTTGGGATGTGGCAACTGACTTGCCCCCGGGATTTCCGGAAGGTGGTTACCCGGCGCCACAGGGCCCGTACTATTGTTCGGTAGGTGCGAAGAATGCTTTCGGGCGTGACTGCGTTGATGATCACCTTGACGCCTGCCTTGAGGCGGGTGTTAACGTTGAAGGCATTAACGCGGAAGTAGCCACGGGGCAGTGGGAATTCCAGGTGTTTGCCAAGGGCGCGAAGCGTGCAGGCGATGAAACCTGGGTCGCCAGATACATCCTTGAGCGTGCTGGCGAGAAATACGGCTATGGCATCGACTGGCGCCCGAAACCGTTCGGCAAGATGGATTGGAATGGATCTGGAATGCACGCGAATTTCTCCAACGGAGAGATGCGGGAAGTTGGTAAAGAAGAAGTCTTTACAAAGATCTGCGAAGCGTTCGGCGGCGAGATTGATCGTCACATCAGCGTTTATGGGGCAGATAACGACCAGCGTCTTACAGGGGAACATGAAACTCAGGCGATCGACCAGTTCAGCTACGGTGTATCAGATCGAGGAGCGTCTATCCGAATTCCCTTTGCGACGATCGACGATGGCTGGAAGGGTCGACTGGAAGATCGGCGACCCGCCTCCAACGCCGATCCGTACAAGGTGGCCGCCGCTATTATCAAGACAGTCAAAAGCGCTGGCTGAGAACGCTAGTGATGACACGAAGCTGGGGGTCGGCTCACGAGGCGACCCCCTTTTTTGTGAAGAAAACGTTCCGGGGGCTAGTTATCGTGTCGCGGATCGAAGCTTCAGCATGGCACGCCCCAGCGCATCGCCAATCAGGAAATAGCTTTCCGCGTTTCCGAACCAATGATGCCCATGGCCGACGTTGGGAGATTTGTCCCTGGCACGGGCAAAAGCCGTTGTCGGAACGAAAATGACGTTGCCGCCCAGTCGACTATCCGCGGCGCCCTTTTTCTGCTGTGCACGGATCAGCTTCAGGTTCTTACCTGCCTGGTCGGCTAGGTTGCCAAGTTCGCCTACGACAACGGGCAGGGCAGGGGCCTTGAACTCCCTGCGAACGTCCTGGATTAGATGCACGAGGTGGTCCCCGTATCGTGCTCTCTCCTCGGCCGGCGCAAAGGCATCGTTCCAGCCCTGAAACCAGACAAAACCGCTGAGCTTGGGCTCGTGCTTAGCCAGCTGCGGGAAATCCCTGGGGATGGCCTTGAGGGCTTCCCGCGTTTCCTGCAGCATCTGGCTGTAATAGGGCCCCACCGTTCCCCCCGAGGAGGGTGGCCGAAAGTCCTTGTAGAGGCTCTTGCCTCCCCAGGCAGTCTTAATGAGTAGGACCGGGGCGGCGGTCGCGTCACCGAGGACGTGTCCGAACTGGAATTCGGGACCAATATGGTGTTTTCCTGGGTAACCGGCGAATCCGATAGTGAGGGCGCCCGCCTTGAGTTCGTTCTTGGTTTGAAACCGGCACCAGACGTCATCGCGAATCACCCATTTGCCGTTGGCATCCTGGATGTGCTTGTATCGCTTCAGATTACCGGGCTCCTTCATGACGTTTTTGAGGATGCCACGCCCGCCGTTGTAGTACTGCGGGTGGTCCAGGTCCACCACACCTTGGCCTTCCATGTTGGACTGGCCGGCCAGTAGGTAAACGTGCAGCGGTTGCTTTGGGGGGGCAGCAACAACAGCAGCGCACTGGGAACAGAAGAATACACAGAGTATCACTACACGAGGGAGGGATGGATATTTGCTTGAATTAGGTCGCATGGTTTCACTTGTGCGTTAGTATCTAGCGACTAGGTAGTCGGAACCGAGAAAGTAGTTATCCAGACGTGTCCATCTGGTCGTTCAGGCTGCCAGGGATAAACAGGGTGGGATGCAGCAGGCAGCCCGGCGATGTAAGTTCGCGGTCAGACTTTCTAGAGAAAGAAAATAGTGCCTTATTGAAGTGTCGTGAAGGGCTGGCTGGGAGCCTGTATGGCGGCAACGTGTTGACAGGTCAACGTCGCCCCATCAGGCGGCCGGTGTCAGGGGTTTTCAATAACCCGCAGAGGCGGAAACGTGGCCCCTGAATAAACCGTTTTCTGGTAGGCATCCGCGCTGCGAAGCTGGAAGTAACCGTACTGGGAACGGGCAGGCTTCACGAGTCGTAAACGGACCGGTGTGCCCTCTTCTGAAACCAGGCAAAAGTCACTGCCGCGAAGGATCCGGTTCAGGCGATCGACCACCGAGCGATTGACCTCCAATGACTCGAACTCGCGGCCCGCTAACTTTCCCGTAAGTGCGACCAACTGCTGTTCAAGATCGGCCGGGAAGAGCTGCCCAAACAGATTCGCCAGGTGTTCCAGGCCATCGGCCGGTACTGCCGGACGTTTGGTATTCCTGCTAGGCTTGCGCTGGGACTGTGGCCCTGGCCCTGGAGATGATTCCCTGCCAAACTCGGCTAAAACCGAGTCTAATAGGTCGGTACTGACGCGTCGATTACCAGACATGTCATTGTTCCTGGCTACAGGGTTCACCCAATTCCGCATCCTGTCGCAATGAAGGATACCAGTGCACTGAAAATATGTTCCTACTAGGTATACATTTCTACCTTTTACTTGGCAACCTGCCCGGAGGAGTAATTACGCAGGGCAGGGCGTC
>JAYGDH010000075.1:0-7352 GCA_046583055.1 Pirellulaceae bacterium
ATGGCAATCTTGGTGCCATCATCACTCAAGGAGACGGAGATTCCCGACTGATCCAGGCCAGCTGCGCCATCGATATCGAGACCGAGTTGAGTCCAGCTGCCACTGCTGTACTCGTAGACACGAACGTGCCCTTTCTGGCCATCGTGTTGAGCGGATCCAACAGCAACCACGCTGCCATCTGCGTTCGTGTCCACGGAGATCCCAACCATATCTGCTGCTGCAGCGCCGTCGATGTCGGTTCCGATCTGCTGGGCCTTCAACAGGTAGTCGACACCAAGTTCGGCCGAACCACCGAAGTCGAGGTCGACATTAATTGGGGCATGCGAGGTTCCCAGGGTGGTGGTTGCCGAGAATGTGGCGAGACCTGCATTTTCAGCCAGGGAGGTATCCGCTCCAAGATTGACGGTCAGCAAGCGCCGTTCTTCGAGCGGTTCATGATTGAGCTGCCGGGCAATTTCGTTGACAAATTCGCGACGCCGGTGTTGTCGATTGCGTTGCTTGCGTTTGTGGGCGGCTTTACGAGAGAGTAAGTGGCGGAAGAAAGACATCGTATCTAATTTCTCCAGGTTCAAACGTGATAAATCGTGACGGAGGCGCGCAGCAGCGCGCCATCAGTTACGTGATGATTCGATTGCATCAAATAAGATCTATCGTCTGCGTAATGTTTATCGAATGCAAAATATAAGCAAATTAAGTTGTTATGGTAAACTATGTAAAATAGGTCGTCAACGGCAGGATTATGGTGTTGAAGCCGATTTTATAGGGTTTTGGGATCGTCATCGGGGTGATTTGCCCTCAAATTCCATGGGCGTCGGCGGTGATTTGTGAGAAAAGGCACTAACGTACTATTATCCAAGGAGTTAATTACCTCAGAACGGAATGGGAGCAGTCGTGTAGTTCCGTTTCTCGAGAGGTTTGCCTGAAGCCTACCAGGCGTTGCCGGTGAGGGCTTGCGATGGCGTCCCGGGTAGAAAGTCAACGAGCCGGACCGTTTAGAGAAACGATCCGGCTCGATGTCGGGAGTTCACCAGTTATTGGCCAGGTTACCCGGTTATTGATTGGCGAGGTCTGTTAGAAGCGACCTTCGACGCGGGCCACCAGTCCGTCATAGGTCATGGTTTCCCCGAGGTCGAGGAAGTTATTGGTTTGCACGGCATTAATAAACTCGTCAGTCTTCACCACGTTGGTCCAGGCACTGAAAGAGTAGCCAGCCGAGATACTTAAGCGTTCTGACTTACAAACATGTCCGAGTCCCAGTTCCAGGTCCCAGATGGAAACGATGCGTCCTGCTTCCCAGAGGGTATCGACGACGGAAGCATCGAATGCCTGTCCCTGGTCGAACTTGGCATTGAATTCACCCGCGACGAAGTTCACGTAGCTTTTCCCGTAGACGAACCAGCGGCTCTTGTGACGGAATCGTTCTCCTTCCAGGCCAAGTCGAACACCCAGGCCATTGAAGTCGATGTCGGTTGCCACAGTCTGGTTACCGAGGATGTTGTTGTCGTGCAGGAATTCCTGTTGCAGGTAAACGTATCGCAGGCCCACGACGTAGTTGGTTTCGGTTGTTTCGGAAGAAGAAAGTTTTCCGCGATACTCGAGATCGACCAGGTCAAAATCGATGTTATGGATACCCGTGGCAAACGTGCCGCTGGAACTGGCCGCTGCTGTCGAGGGATGCAGGACTGATGATTGGATCACGTTGGAAAGACTGGTTCGGTCAATGCGATCGGAACGATGGGATTCGAGCATGGCCCAGCTGGCAGTCAGGCTACTGGACTCATCCAGCATGTACGTAATGCCAAAGCGAAATCCAGGGTCCGCCGTCTGGTCGACCATGCCCACGCGACCGACCTGCACGGGTGGCGCGGGTGGTGCGAGGGATGTATTGCTCTCCACACCGTAGGTGACCTCGGAGTCGCGGGATCGCAGGTAGAGAAATTCGCCCCAGAGATTCACGGTGCGACACCACTTGCTGCATGCTTTCTGTGCGGGTGTTTGCTGGACATCATTTGGAGAGGCGGTGGGATCCTGGCGGAGGATGAGGTTTCCGTAGTTAGTGAAGCTGGCTGGTTGATCGTTGCCTCCGAGCAGGCTGGTTTCGGCAGCTGGAATGGTCAGGGCCTGGTTCTCGGCCGTGGTTACTGGGCTTGGTATGACCGGTGTGGGTAACGGGGCCAGTGGCTGGAAGGTGGAAGGTGGGTTCAGGGTCCGTGCGGTGCTCGGTGGGATTGCATAGAGTGGCGAGGCAATCATTCCAGGCAAGGGAGCGGCAGGCCAGGGAGCTGCCGGTAAATTGTTACTGGGAAGCGTTTCCTGCCCGGTTTCGGCGACATTGCCGGGGTTATTGAGATCGGAATAAAAGAAGGTACCGGTGGGTCCAGGTGCCGGAGCAAACCTGGATTGAGGGACCGTCGGCGCAGTTTGCAGGGTCCTGGAGAAGTCACCGCCTGGTGCTGGTGCCAGCGGAGCCTGCAGCGGTTGTGTACCAGGGGCGTCTTGGTTGAGATCGTTTTGATTGGGATCGGAAGCAGGCAGTGTTTTTATAGGCAGAGTTTTTGTGACGGCGGATGGTACTGCTGCCGGATCGGCAAGATCGGAATAAAAATAGGTACCAGGGGATTGCTGGCTAGCAACTGGCTGACTGGCAGGAGCTTCCTGGTTTTTCGATTTTTCGGGCAATTGGGCAATCAGTGCTGATCCGCAGAACAGGAGCCCAAGGGTTAGCGCCAACCAAGTAAAATATCTTTGATTCATGAGCCAGGCTTCCGTAGATACAGGCATTGTGAATTGCTGTTGGTTAACCTATAGAGACACAGCCCGTGTCCGCTGGGAGACGAGTATCTCTAGGAAATCACATCGGCGTTGCCTACCGGAAAATTCAGAATAATCTGCATAACCGGTAAGATTTCCACAGATTTCGAAATACACAAAGACCCTGTAGATACCCCAGGTTACCGGCCTGTGGAACGGTCAGGAGTCCCGAGGAGGCTACCTGCTGTGCAGGCTGGCAGCATGTTGCCGGGCCAGGCTGCACCCGAGGCTTAACCGAACAATTCGTAGATCGGTTGTCCGCCGTTTACCAGGTTGTGGGGCCTGCCGAATCGATCGTAGATACGACCCTGGTAGTCGATGCCGAGTGCATCATAGATGGTCGCTGCCAGGTCTTCGGGGCTGGTAGGTCGACTGGTGGCATAGCCGGCATCGCGATCGGTTTCGCCGTAAACCAGACCTCCCTGGATCCCGGCGCCGGCCAGGACGGCGGGAAAGAGAGTGCTCCAATGTCCCCTGCCCCACTTGTCGTTGGCCTTCGGGGTCCGCCCCATTTCCCCCATGGCAACGACGAGGGTTTCATCGAGCAGTCCACGTTGTTCCAGGTCGGTCAACAAGGCGGATAGTGCCTGGTCGAAGGTGGGCAGCAGATTTTTTTCCAGGTAGCTGCTGCTGCGGTGGGAGTCCCAGCTATAGCCATCGACGGCGTCGTAATGGACGGTGACAAATCGAACACCTGCCTCGACCAACCGCCTGGCCATCAGGGTTGACTGTCCGAACAGGTGTCGCCCGTACTGGTCACGTAGCGAGCTGGCTTCCTGTTGAAGATCCAGTGCCTGGCGTGTCTTATCGGAGGCGACCAGGTCGAGTGCACGTTTTCGAAACTGATCCATGGCATCAATATTCAGGGCATTGTCTGCCATGCGTCGTTGCTGGTTGAACTGGTCCAACAGGGAAGCACGGCCCCTGATCCGGTCCAGTGATATTTCCGCACGGGGTTGCAGTCCCGAGATAGCAAAATCAAGTTCTTCATCGGTGCAGTCGCGGAAGTAAGGATTGTCTTTGCTGTCCTGCTTGTCGATTACGGTATTGAGTGGGTCGTAGGATCGTCCCAGCCAGCCGGCAGTTTCTCCGGGTCGGCGCAGCTGCACCTTGTAGTCCTGCAGTCGCCCGAGGAAATTTGGGACGACCACGTAGCTGGGCAACTCGGAGCGTGCCTGGTCGACATGTTGCAGGTCATGTTGCTTGACGACGGATCCCATCGATGGCCAGTCATTGGGTGTGACATTGAAGCCACCCCCGATCGGTATTTTCCAGCGGTGGCCGGTCTGGATGTAGTGCCCGGCGCCACTGTGATCGTTGTAGGAGTGGCTCATGGTTTTCACGACGGCATACTTATCGGAGATGGCGGCCAGTCGTGACAGGTGTTCGCAGATCTTGAGATCTGGTGAACGTGCGGGGGTGGGCTTGAAAGGTCCCCGGATTTTTTCAGGTGCCGTGGGCTTCATGTCGAAGCTTTCCAGCTGGCTGGGACCGCCAAAGAGAAACATGAAGATCACGGACTTGGCACGCGGTTGTCGGGTGGGGGCTGCCTGCTCGGCGGCCAGCAGGCTGGGGAGGTTGAGTCCCAACAGTCCAGCTCCGCCGGCCCGGAGAATTTCCCGGCGGTTGAAGGGCTGGGTCTTGTTTTGATTTGCGCCTTGTATGGTGAGCATGAAGGGATCTTCCGATGGTGCTGACCAGGTCGTTAACGACAGCTTGCTAGCCTACTGACTGGATCGGCTGATCACAAGACGATCTTCCCTCAGGAGGCGGTTTTTGGCAGACTTTAGCCGCTTCCGAATACGGATGCCGTGATTTTCTATGGAGTTACAGAAAAGGATGCTGGTGATGCGTCGAATGATTTCCCGTGAGCGTGGCGGTTGGCGATGGTATGAGGCGATCACTCGCCGATTTTGTATTGCCTGGATCCTACTGTTATTCTTGTTTTCGACTGGGGTAATCCGGGGACAGGGTGTACCTGCGGATCAGGCGCCCGCAACTACAACCGTGGATGATGCGACCGGGGAGATGGACCTGGAAGCAGAAGTAGATGCAGTGAAAGAGGAGTTGTTTGTCGATGCCACGCATTGGCTGGAGGAGCAGGTTTTTCCGAGGAGCATGCAGGGGGTGCATTTCCTGGTCAAGGATTACCAGTGGTATTGCCTGGTTGTGGTGATCTTCCTGGGGTTTTTCGCGGACCTGGCAACACGCCAGATATTAAAGTGGTTAACCCGGGCCTGGTTTCGTTACGTGCGTACGGGTACCGAGAAGGAGTCGCCCCAGAATCCCTGGAAGCCCTTGGGGTTACTTGCCCAGGTTCTGACCTGGTATTGGGGTATGCGGTTTATCGGTCTGCCGGCCCAGTTAACGATGGTGTTGCTGGTGGCCTTAAAATTCTTTGCGGTGTTCGTGGCGGTCTGGACGACCTTTCGCCTGATCGATGTGTTGTCCAGTTACCTGGCTCGTCGCGCGGAAAAGACGGCGACCAAGTTTGATGACCTGCTTATCCCGTTGGTATCCAAGTCCTGCAAGGCGTTATCGATTTGCGTGGGAGTGATCCTGTTTGCGGATATGTTTGACCTGGACTGGACAGCGCTGGTGGGCGGGATTGGCCTGGGAGGTGCAGCGATTGCCTTTGCCTCGCAGGATGCACTGGGGAATTTCTTTGGTTCCCTGACGGTGTTGACAGATCGACCGTTCGAGATTGGCGACTGGATTCTCACGGATGGTGTGGAAGGAACGGTCGAGACGGTAGGTATTCGCAGTACGCGGGTTCGTACGTTTTATAATTCGCTGGTCACGTTACCGAACAGCCGGTTAACGACGGCTATCGTGGACAACATGGGCAAGCGACAGTACCGTCGTTTACGTGTTACGCTGGGTGTGGAATACGGCACGACTCCTATGCAAATAGAGGCTTTCGTGGAAGGGATTCGCGAGTTATTACGACGGCACCCGTTTACTCGCAAGGACTACTACCATGTTTATTTCAACAATTTCAGTGACAGCAGCCTTGATATCCTGCTTTACTGTTTTCTGGAGTGTCCGGACTGGGGCATGGAACTGCGGGAACGGGAACAGTTATTCTTGAACATCCTTCGCCTGGCGG
This sequence comes from Pirellulaceae bacterium, assembly GCA_046583055.1. Taxonomy (GTDB): domain Bacteria; phylum Planctomycetota; class Planctomycetia; order Pirellulales; family Pirellulaceae; genus JAZADA01. Next base: position 5,921 of record JAYGDH010000075.1, read on the forward strand.
AGCGTTTAGGTGTTTCGTTTGCATTTCCCACGCAGACGTTACACATGTTCCAACAAGGGGATGGAGAAGCGACGCCGGTGCCGAATTTAGGATCTCCGGGTCGTACCGGCCAGCAGATTGCGGCCGAGATTGCCGGGCCTCTTACTGATCCAGGTAATCGCCAGCGTCCGGTTGAGTTCGGCGGGCCCACGGATGCCAGCGGTTAAGTGCTTAGTGGTTTTTTTCGGGTTGGGACAAGAAAAGCTCACGGGTAGTTGTTTTCACCAGGAAAGATCGGCTATTATCTAGAAGTTACGGGATGCGATTTCAGGGTCCCGAGTGAGCTGGTTAGCTCTGCTGATGAATTAAACCTCATGGAGAAATGGCCCGTGAATGAACTAATCTATTTAGCTATAGGCATCGTGGGCCTCATTGTCCTGTTCGTTGGCTGGATGGTGATGAGTTATGGCAAGCTGTGGTTCCAGGCTTTCATGTCCAAGGCTGATATTAAATTGCTGAGCCTCGTGGGGATGGGTTTTCGACAGGTTAATCCGAGGGTGATTGTCAGCGCCAAGATTCGAGCGGGCCAGGCGGGCCTGGACATCAACGCCCGTGACGGCATTAGCACGGAGCGACTGGAAGCTCATTACCTGGCGGGTGGTAACGTGTTGAACGTGATCCATGCCATTATCGCGGCACATCGCGCCGGGATTGACCTGGATTTTGATCGTGCGGTGGCGATCGACCTGGCGGGCCGAGATGTACTGGAAGCGGTCCAGACCAGTGTTGATCCGAAAGTGATTGATTGCCCGGACAAGGAACGCAGTGGCAAGACGACCCTGAGTGCGATAGCCAAGAATGGCGTGGAATTGAAGATTAGCGCCAAGGTTACGGTACGGACAAACCTGGAGCAGTTGATTGGTGGTGCCACGGAAGAGACGATCATCGCGCGTGTTGGTGAAAGTATTATTTCGTCAGTTGGTTCATCAGCTGATCACCTGGCGGTGCTGGAAAATCCGGACTTGATTACCAAGGCAGTGCTGGAGCGAGGGTTGGATGCCCAGACGGCATTTGCGATTGTTTCGATTGATATTGCTGATATTGACGTGGGCGAAAATATTGGTGCTCGACTGCAGGCCGACCAGGCGGAAGCAGATACGCGGGTAGCCCGTGCTGAAGCGGAGAGTCGTCGCGCGGAAGCGGTTGCTACGGAACAGGAAATGAAGGCAAAGGTCGCCAGAAACCGATCTGAATTGGTGCTGGCCGAAGCGGAAGTGCCGTTGGCGATGGCGGAGGCATTTCGCAACGGAAACGTTTATCTCAACAAGGGATAGCCGGGATTCGGCCGGGCGCCGGAATCCATTCTTTGGTGATGATGTTTTTTCTTACCCGATCGACCGAGAGGTTTTCTGATGATGACCTTGTTGCTGGTTTCTGCGCTGATGATAGCTGA
>JAYGDH010000092.1:0-20515 GCA_046583055.1 Pirellulaceae bacterium
CAATTTATCCCGATACCTTTAGTTGAGGGAAACGGTGACAGCCAAAGCCCAGACCACGCGACATCCTGACACCTCACACCCCCCCTGTAGAGGTATCAGGTCTCCTGCGATCCCACGTTATAATCAACCGTGCATTTAACCGCTTGGGCTGCCAGCAGACCCAGCACCACCATGTCGCAGAACGAGGTATAGAGAGCTTGTTTGCAGGCCCCGTATTTACTCGAGAAGCCGTCACGCTACCCCGTCGACTGCGGCATTATTTCTACCGCAGCGTGTACGTGCTGACGCTGTTGATCCTGATGTGTACTTGCTGGCTGGTCGTGGCCGGCACTCAAATCATTCTCACCGTGGGTGACATGGCCCGCTTTGGCAGCACGTTGTTCCAGGTACTGGCTCCCCTTCAACTGGCGCTCGTCACTTTCCTGGCGGCCCTGGGATCTGCCAGTGCGGTTTCCCAGGAAAAAGATCGCCGTACGTTGATCCTATTACTGTTAACACGGCTTAGTAATCGTGAACTGGTGCTGGGAAAACTGTTTGCCAGCCTGTTGAACGTGATAGCAATGCTGGTAGCAGCCATCCCGGTATTCCTGATGATCACCCTTCTCGGTGGTGTCTCACTGGACCAGGTGCTACGTGTCTTCTGTGTCTGCTTCGGAACGGCCCTGTTGGCTGGCAGCCTGGGTTCCACGATTTCATTATGGCGTGAAAAAACATTCCAGACGCTTTCCATGACAGCCCTGGTGCTGGTCCTGTGGATCGGCATTTGGGAAGCCGTCTATGCTGGTTTTGCCAATCCTGGAAATGCGGGTCTTGCACAAACACTGGCCGAGGCCTGCAGCCCTATCCGGGCAATCCTGCTGGCCGTCCACCCAGGAATGGAACGTACCGGTCCACTGGACCTGGGCGGATCAACCTGGTCTTTCCTGTTATTTACGATCGCCGGTTTCAGCCTGTTGAACCTGGTGGCCATTCTTCGCGTGCGTGTCTGGAATCCCTCTCGGGAAGTTCGTCCAGGCCAGCAGGACGAGGCAGCGTTGGAAAGCATCTGGGGTGCAACTCATGACATGGAGCAGGCCGCGGATGCTTCCCTGGAAGTCCAGGCCGAGGCGGCCCGAGCGGCCCACGTGGATTCGATTGGTCGTAGCCGAAAACAGTCTGGCAGCAGTCGCGAGGTGTGGGACAACCCGATCTTGTGGCGAGAAATCTGCACCTGGGCCTATGGGCGAAAGGTGGCGGTGATTCGCGTTGCTTACCTGTTCTTTTTTGCGATGGCAGCCCTGGGACTTTACCTGACACTTACCTCTACAACATTGGCTGAAAGCAATACCGGTTTAAGCACGGTACTTCCCGCCATGGCAGCGCCCTTGCTTCCCTTTTTCCTGGTCAGCCTGGTCATTATGAATGCACTGGCCGTTAACTCGATCACGAACGAACGCGATGGCCTCACACTTGATTTGCTGCTGGTCACGGACCTGACACCACGAGAATTCATCTTTGGCAAGCTGGGAGGAATCCTTTGGCTAACCAAGGAGATGGTACTGCTACCCGTGGCCTGCTGCCTGGCTATCTGGATCTACGGGTTCACACACGCCCAGGGAATGTCCACGGAAAGCCTGCTACTACTGACTGGCGTCCTGCTGGTCATGGATATCTTTGTCACGATGCTGGGCATCCATTGTGGAATCACGTATGCGAATTCTCGCTTGGCGATCACGGTCAGCATGGGTTCTGTTTTCTTCCTGTTCCTGGGAGTGGCCACCTGCATCATGGTCATGATTTCCTTCAGCGGATCTTTCCAGCAACAGTTGGCTCCCTTCCTGGCCCTCATTCTCGGTGGCAGCATCGGACTTTATGTCTCGCTTGGATTCCGCAACCCATCCCAGGCGATGTTCTGGGCCAGCCTGCTATTACCGATTGCCACGTTCCATGCCATCACCAGTTTTTTCATTCACCATAACATGGCTTCATTCCTGGTTATTTCCTCGGTCTACGGATTCACAACGCTGGCCATGCTGATGCCCGCCATCGGTGAATTTGATTTTGCCATGGGCCGCAGCAAATCGGGCCCGGAAGCATAACCAACCCGAACCCAAGATACCGAAATCCTGGTTTCGGAAAGGAGTTTCCTTGGAAGTCTGGTTCGAACTGTTACCCTGGCTAATCACCCTCCTGCTACTGGTTGGCTGTTCCGCTTTTTTTTCAGCCAGCGAGGCAGCTCTTTTCTACCTGACCTGGAAGGAGCGAGAGGGTCTTTCTGAAGGTAGTCGAGCCCAGCGCGCGGCAGCCACGTTACTGAAAAACCCAGACCGTCTTTTATCGGCGGTACTCTTCTGGAACCTGGTCGTCAACATGACCTACTTTGCCATCGCGGCACGGATCGCGATCGACCTGGGCAACAAGTATCCGGACCGCACGTCGCTTCCTTTCTTCTTTGCTGCAGGAAGTCTCCTGACCATTATATTCTTTAGTGAAATGCTGCCCAAGAGCGTCGCCGTCCTGACTGCTTTCCGACTCTCCCGCCTGGTCAGTCTACCCCTTTCCTTTGCGGTACGAATCGTCGACCCGATCATGCCCGGGTTACGCTTTATCCATCTCGTTTCCCAACGCCTGATCTGGCCTCGTTTCCAGGCAGAACCCTACCTGGAAATCACGGACCTGGCACGTGCCGTGGCAATCTCGTCGGACGAGTCTCAACTAGCCGAACAGGAACAGACCGTGTTGAGCAATATCGTGCAGATGTCAGAGATTCGGGCCGAGGAATGGATGCGACCGCGGACCCAGTTCGTCTCGTTTCGCCCTCCCGTCACCCTGATCGACCTGCAGGGAAAAATGCCGCCCAGTGGCTACCTGCTGGTAACCGAACCTCACCATGAGGAAGTTGCTGGCGCCATCAACCTGCAACAACTCTCCACGGTCCCCGCCACTCACCTGGAGCACCTGGCGACCCCTGTCATCCACGTCCCCTGGTGCGCACTGGTTGCCGACGTCCTGCAATTGTTTCACCAACGTCGTCGCGAGGTTGCCGCAGTGGTCAACGAATTTGGTGAGACCATTGGCATCCTTACCCGGGAAGATATTCTCGACGCTGTTTTTCGTAGTGCTCCCAGTCGTAGCGAACGATTACTCGATCGAGCCGAAATCCAACAGATCGATGTTGATTGCTGGCACATCACTGGCATGACCGGCATCCGTCGTATTGGTCGTTTCTTCAAGATGGAGTTACCGACTACCAAGAGCGTCACGCTGGCTGGAATTCTCCAGCACACCCTGAAACGGCTCCCACGTTCAGGAGATCGCTGTTCATGGGGCCCCTTTAACCTGCATGTCCTGGAAGCTCCCGAACGGGGGCACCTGCTGGTGGAACTGCGCATGCGAGATGATGCTGGAGGCCAATCATGATCTGGAGCTTCCTGCTGTTATTCATAGTTGCCGTCTTCCTGAGTGCTTTTTTCAGTGGCATGGAAACTGGCTTTTACCGGGCCACCCGGGTTCGCCTGGTACTCGACGGCATGAGCGGTGACGCCGTGGCACGCAGCCTCCTCTGGATGACCAATAATCCAACCTTGTTTGTTGCCACAACGCTGATTGGAAACAACCTGGCCAATTACCTCACATCGCTGGCCGTTGTCCTGGGTATCCATACCCTGCAACTCTCGACAGTACCGTATGCTGATATCCTGGCAGCTATCCTGCTGGCCCCGGTGGTCTTTATCTACGGAGAACTACTTCCCAAGAAACTGTTTTTCCAGGCACCTAACAAGCTGCTGCGACGTGGAGGCCCGCTGTTGATTCTCTCGGCCATCCTGTTTGCACCGGTGGCAGCCATCCTCTGGGTGCTGGGACGTGTCCTCGCATCACTACTGGGTGAAACCCCGCTGCAAGTACAACTAACACTGGCTCGCAAGGAATTGCAAAAGGTCTTCCAGGAAGGAGAGTCTGTCGGAATCCTGCAACCCGTACAGCGACAGGTCGCACAGGGCGTTTTCGCCATTGGATCTCAGCCGGTGATCAGTTTCAGTAAGCCCGTTGCCAGGTTGGCCAGTGTTTCCCTGGGATCAAACAAGGCCGATGTCCTACGGTTGGCCCGCCGTCACGATGCTGCCACCATTCTTGTGCGAGACAGGGACAACAGGAAACTGATCGGCTACGTGCAAATCATTGAACTCGAACTGGCAGCGACAGAGACCCTGGACCAGGTACGACCACTCTTGAAATTTAACCCCGAGGAGACCTACCTGGCTGCCGTGATTGGGCTGCAATCCGCCCAGGAGGAACTGGCGGCGGTTACGGATAAACAGGGAACCATCACGAACATCATTACCATGCGCGACCTGGTCGAACCACTCTTCCGACCCGGCGCATGAAATCAGGGTCATGCCGGCAGGCATGCTTAACGTGAATCCGCGGATCGCCTGCGTGTCGCAATATTGGTTTGGTCCTGCAACAGGTCCTGCTGCAATCGTAAACCGGCTGCATGCTGTGGTTCCAGCTGCAGCACTTCCCCAATCGCCAACTGGGCATTTCCGCGGTCTCCGGCTAACCAGTGAGATTCGGCTAACTGGTAAAACAATTCCGCCGTCATGGTTTCCTGCCGCCCGGCCTGCATGAACCGCTCAATGGCATCTCCATAACGGCCCAGCGATTTCATGGCCAGTCCCTGCAACTGCAAGACACGCTGGGGAACCTGCCCGGGCGGGTAACGATCATGGAGTTGAGCCAGTATCGCCAGGGAACGTTGCGGACGATTCATTCCCTGGTAAATCTCGGCAACCTTGGTTTGCACCTCGGGGAAATCCGGTTGCAAGCTCAGGGCACGATGATATCCTGCCAGCGCATCTACCAGGTTTCCCTGGCGGTCCAGGACCTTGGCCCGTAAGGCATGTGCTGCTGCCGAGTAAGGGCGCGCCTGCACGGCAATACTCGCACTCTGGGCTGCCGCGCTTAACTGGTTTTCCACCAGTTGCATTTCACCCAACTGGACCATGAGCTGGGGATCCCCACCGGACAACCGAATCGCCTCACGCATGTGCAAGAGTGCATCCTGGTGATTGTTCAGGTTCCAGAGTGTTTTCCCGTATTGAGCGTGAGCCTGAACACTTTGCGGTTCAATCTCCACCGCACGACTCAATACCTCCGCGGCCTCCTGCCAGCGCTGCTGCTGCAACGCCGCCTTGCCACGTAATGTCAACTGACGGGATTCAAGACGCACCTGGTCTTCCGTGTTGCGTGAGAAACGAGCACAACCATGAGAAAACAACTGGAGCAACACCAGGCACCCGACCGCCTGGAAACGGTGGCAGCAAATCCATCGTGACTGTCCTGATGTTATCCGGCTGTCATTCACTGCGTTTCTCAGACCTCCTTGTCGCGAGTACCAGACCAACTGCGCGGGAGCAGCCTAACAAAACCTGGAAAAACGGGCAAGAGAAAGCCTGCCTGCTAAAAGCCGCTTCAACACGAACGGATCCGAAAATGCACCTCTCCATCAGTTCACCTGGAACCGGCCAAATGGTACTATAAAAGTTGACGAATCTCTTTGCCCGGATGATTTCAGCATGCCTATTAATTACCAGCAAAACGGAATCCAGTTCCTGTATCCAGACAACTGGAAAATTATGGATGAGCAAGCGGTCAGCAACCCTCCCTCGGTGACCCTGCAAAGCCCCGGTACCGGATACTGGAGCCTGACGATTTATCCCGACTCATTTAATCCCGAACAGCTTGTCCAGGAAACGGTCGACGCCATCCGAGAAGAATATGATTCAGTCGAAGTCGAGCCCGTTACCTGTAGCTACGGTGATCAGCTAGCATCCGGCTACCACATGGCCTTCTATTGCCTGGACCTCATTGTCAACGCTCAAGCTGTGTCGCTGCGTGTTGGCTCCCAAACAGTACTCTTTGTTTACCAGGCAGAAGATAGCGAGTTTCGCCAGTTGGACCCGGTCTTTGAGGCCCTGGCGGTCAGCGTCCTGAACCACGTGAACGACCCTGACCAACGGACACCGTCCCAGTCGCTTTAAACGCGGTCGTTCCTTTGCAATTCTTACAAGCAACAAGACGAGTCCCGTCCGGGGAAGGTGATCCGTCACGTTTTTTCCAGTTAAAGCACTGATCTTTCACCTGTTTCAGAAATCTTTGTGCAAGATCTAGCGTGACTGGCACGCCAGATGCATTAGCTGGAGATATCGTGAATCTTAGTGAGTTGCCACCGAGATATGGTGGCCTTGGTAAGCCCGTCTCGGGTCATCTCCATTTTTTCACGACAGGAGGGCTTGGCTATCGATGAAGAAGCCTGCCTGGAAGTCTCGGTTCTAGTCCTGCTGTTCGGCAGCAACCTTACCCGACTTCCCGGATTCTTCATAAAGCGGCAGATGTCGGTAATGGACTTCCAGCGACAGGAGATTCATGGTGGTCAAGTAAATACGACCGGCATGTGGTCCCCAGCGATCCATCACCGGCCGGCGGAAATCCCAGCTGCCCGCCAGGTTTCCTTCGCGAACCTGCGAGTTAACCAGTAACGGATGAAGGCGCTCGTTCCAGGCTTTCCAATGTTCACCACCCATATGGAACATGACCTGGGTCGCATAGTACCAGTAGTAAGTATCTCGCTGTGACAATCCTGCTTTTACTCCGAGAGAGGGCAGGTTTTCTTTCAGGTAATCAGCACCCTTGATCATGCGATTTTCACCGGTTTTCCAACCGGTATAAAGTCGCATCAGCAGGCCCACGGAAGTCATCGTCGGCGTGGGACTTCGGTGGGTGCGTTGCTCCTGGGTGTTGTCGGCAAAGGGATTGTAGCGATAAAGGTGCTGGATATCCGGGTCTGCTGATTTTTCCAGCCACTCACGTACCTTGTCGAACGTTTTATCGGGAATGTTAAGATTCGCGCGCCGGCCACTTTCCAGGGCCATCAACATCCACCCTGTCACCGAGGTATCGGATTCTTTTCCCGGCACATAGCGCCAGCCACCGCGTTCGGAATGCTGAGCAGCAACAATGAAGTCAAGCGCTTTCTGGACCTGGTCTCGCAGGTTCGGATCCTGGGTCATGCCATAGGCTTCACAGAGAGCCAGGGTGGCCATCGCATGGCTGTACAACCGGATGGCCACGTGCCCTCTCTGGTCCATGTAAAGGTCTCCACTTTCCGCCTGGTTGGAAAGCAGGAACTGCAGTCCGTTACGTACGACCTGCTGGTACTTGTATTGCTGGTGGTTATAACCCGCTCCCTGGAATGCCAGGACCGACAGCGCGGTTGCTGCCGTATCACTCGTCATGGCCGGCTGTCCGTCGATTTGAGCAAACTGGCTGAGCGACCAGCGACCGTCTGGCAGCTGATTGCGAGCCAGGAAGGCCAATCCCAGGTCAATCGCCTCTTCCGTCTGTGGATCGGCTTTCCCACTTCCGCCCCCGTCACCTGGCCGTTTGCGACCCTGGAAGGAATTTGTCGTCACCGCTGCACGCGTGTTGAAGGAGGGTAACCCGCGACTGGTCTTGCTCAGGAAACGTCCGGGTTGAATCTGGACGTGCATGCTATCCGGGCTGGCACGACGACTGGCAATTCCTGCATCGGCTGCAATCCGATTTCCGAGGCCTCCCACTCCCTCCTCGGCATCCACACGGACGGGTAAGTTATCGGTCGCCCGACGCGCCACGGGCCCTGCCTGGGCACCGCTAATCGACGGTGCCGTTTCCGGTCCGGTTGTCTTGCCACCACCTGCAGCACCGGGCAAATCAATGGTTACCATCGTGGAAGCTGTTGGCAAACCTCGCCCCACGCTGGCCCGCTTGACCACGCCGCCCGGGGAGTCAGAGGAGATCTCTTCAGGTCCGGCAGCCGAATCCGATTTCCGTTGGCGACTGGCCACGGCAACTCCCGCCGAACCGGTATCAGGTGTATCAATCATCGCCTCACTGGCATTGGCTCCGCTGGCTCGGTCATTGGCCGGCGCGTTCACGCCGCCGGCAAGTCGTCCCGCAGGATTCCCCTGGGCTTCCACGGGTACCCCGGCGTCGACTCCCGACGACTGGGCTGCTCCCGCGACGGAAATCGTGGTGGCTATCTGGGGTGTCAACAAGGGGCGCCCCCGGGCTGCTTGCTGGGGCTGACCGGTTCCACCACCCAGCTCCGGTTGCCCACGCGTCCCATCGGTCGCCTCGGCTCGACTAATCGCCGGTCCCTGCACGGCAGCGGCGCCACCGGATTGTGCGGGAAGCCCGGCCAACGGATCCGTAATCGGTGCTGGAGAACTACTGGTCGCCGAGGCTTCCGGACCGGCAGCGGCCTTGCCCAGTTCAAGTTTCGCCGGACTTGCTGCTGCTGGCGACGCAGCAATAGGGCCACCATCACCTGGACTCGAGGGAGGGGCTGCAGCCGCAGCAACCTGCGTCGCACTAAGACTCGAGGGCAGTTGTTGACTGGTCGTTTTCCCCGCTGCTTGTTGCTGTGAAGAGGGTTGTTCACTTGCTACACCGGCCGCCGGGCTCGTATCCTGCTCCGCCCGTCGTGCGCCGCCCTGGGCCAACGCGGGTAAGGCCCCCGGGGATCCTGCTGGATCATCGGTTGCTGCCGAGGGAGACGAGACGGGTGTACGGTTTTCAGCCGAGCGACGCGCCACGCTGGTGGCCGCGGCTTGAGCCTGTCCCTGTGCTGCCTCGGTTGCCGAACTGGCGGCCGGGGCTGCCGCGCTGGCAGCCACCTGGGTGGACATGACCATAGCTCGAGCTGCTGTCTTTCCGTTTTGGGCGGCAGGTGCAGCATTGGGTTGAGAACTGATTTCCGGCTGCCCTCCACCCGACGCCCGACCAACATTTTGTTGATCCACCAACTGGGTCGCCCCCGTATCTACTTCCACGTTTCCCTTGGCTGCCGTTACTGAACCTTCAGCAGCCTGGGCATTCGATCGACTCACCGATGCCGCGGCATCCAGCGTCGCCTGGGCGGGTCGGTTCGAAGCCACCGCATTGGGTAGTTCTACCGTGTTGGGACGCAAGGTTGCGGACGGTCGCTCGGCACCAGCCCGAGACCGCTGGATCATCGCAACAGCCGCGGGCGTTAACTGGGGCCCCGATTCGTTCTGGCGTGTTGCCCGGGTACGAGCAGCGGAATTGGAAGCCGTGGTTGCCTGGTTACTGGCAGCCGACAGGGCGCGATCCAGGTTGCTGGATTTTCCTCGGCCAGCCACTCCACCGGTCGCCTTTGCCACAGCGGAACGAGCCGGTTGCTGGGAAGGCTGGGCTGCCGCTGCCTGCGCCGATCCCGCTGGCTGAGCAACGGCCTGCGGGGAAACCGCCACCTGGGCCTGCTGCTGGGCTCGTTGCAACGAGTTGCTGGCCGTGGCCGAGCTGGCTGAATCCAGCTGGCTGGCAACCTGGTTACTTTTTACAGCCGCTGAACGAGAAGCGGTCAGGCCGGGAGCCACAGGTGCCTGCGAGGTCGTCGCACGTTGTGCCGTTGCTCCGCTGGCTGCCCTGCTGCGTGAAACAGCTGTAGCGCTGGCCTGGACCGTTGGCTGGGTCGTGGCGGACGGGCTGACACGTTCCTGGGAAACCGCGGCCTGGCTGGCAACTCCTGCGGACTGGGTTGTCTGTCGTCGACGCTGTGTGTTACTGGCCACCTGGGAAGCAGGTGCCGGAGTCTCGGGTGCCTGGGGTCCGGCCACCGAGCGTTGCACGGACTGGCTGGTTGCAGCCAGGGAGGCTGTCGCAGGTGCCAGTTGCGATGGATTGACTGGTGTGCGGCTGGGAGCACGGGACGAGGCTGCCTGCTTGACCACACGTGATGCCGATGGTTGGGCAGTAGCAGGCTGTGTAGACCTGGCCCCGGGATTCGCGGTGGGCGTCACGACAGCAGGCGCAGCCGTTTGGGCCAGCGTCGTCGTTTGACGACGTTCGACCTGGTTAACGTTCTGTGTTGTGTTTCGGAGCGGTTCGACCTGCTGGCGGGTTGCCCGGTTTGCTCGCGTCGTACTGGAAACTGCCGTTGGATTCGAATTTTCTTTCACCTGCCGACGGGTAACCGAGGTCTCCGTCGTGGCCCTGGAAACCTCGCTGCTGCGAGCGGTCAGATTGCGAGAGGGATTCTCCGTAACGGGACTTGGCAACCGAGGTGTCGCCACCTGGGATTGCGTTTGAGGATTGGGACGCTGGGTCAGACGCGGGCTGCGATTGGAAACCGGCTGAGGGGTTTGAGAGAGGGTGGGTTTCCGGGGAGACGGTTGCTGCCGCGCAACCTGCTGGGTGGCCTGGCTGGTCGAGGCGGTCATCTCGCTGGTTGGTGTTTGAGTTCGTTGAGGCGTGGCGGTGGTGACCTGGCGAGCCACGGTATTGGCAGGCTTGGTGGCAGGCGTGGGCGTCTTGACGGAAACGGCCGATTGCTGGACCGGTTCTACCTGGGTCCGTGGCAGCTGTTGCGCTGCTGTGATTCGTCGTTGCATGGTGGGCTGGGCGGCACGATCAGTGGTCGGTTGCTGTTGCTGACGAGTGGCTCGCTGTACGTTACTGGCCTGTTGAGCAACAGCCCGCGTCGGTTCGTTATTGGTTTGCTTGCGTTGCTGCTGGCTGCTGGCCTGGGTTCGTGCGACAGCCGTGGCGCGGGTCTGCAACTGGGGATTGCTGTCACGTGCAGCGGGTGTCGGCTGGGGCACCGTGACGGCCGCATCCTGGGACTTAACCGCCGTAGTTTGTTGTCGACTCAGCTTGGATGGCTGGTCACTTTGACGAGGCTGGGCAACCGCGGACGTGGCACGTTGCTTGACCACTTCCGGCTGGACTTTCTGCACCGGTTCCGGTACCGGTTGCGGCTGGGGTGGAACGGGTGTTTGTGGTTTTTCCTGGTCAGGGCGTTCTATTTCCCGCGGGGTTGGCTGGGCCATCTCCGTTTCCACGGGTTGCTCGAATTCCCGCTCCATCTTCTGGTGTTGTTCCATTTGCGAGGGGTGGTATTCCGCGATGGTAACCGGTTTCTTCTCGCTGACCTCGCGTGCTGCCTGTGGCTTCTCCCAGATCTGCGAGAAGATGGTGTTTTCCAGGGCCACGATTAGCATCATGAGATGGAAGATGGCACAGATCACCACGGACAACTGCATGGTCCGCCGGACGAACTGATTCCCTACCGAACGCAAGGTCCAGATGGTGGCTGCGATCAACAGGATCACCCCGGTCATCGACAGCCAGGGGGAAGCGTACCAACGAGGATCATCGAATCGCTGGTAAACCAGGATCGAACCGATCATGAAGCCACCGAACACGACCAGCGCCATATCAACGGGCCATTGGTGGTCGTCGAAAACCTGGCGTTTCCGTGGCTGATAGGTACGGACAACGTGTTTACGTTGAACCATTATTACTCCCGTTTAGCGACTTTCTGTTTCCTAAGCGTCACCCTGGGTGGCAACCGTGTAGTCAAAAATTCCGGCCCGGTTACACAGGTTCATGACCAGGGCAACATAGGAAAACTGCACTCGTTTATCGGCTCGAATGATCACCGACTGGCCTACTCTATTAACAGCTGTCTCCTGCAAGAGTCGCAATAATTCCTGTTCATCCAGTACTTTTCCACCCACGAAGACCCTGCCATCACGGTCAATATTGACGAACAGCTCCTGGGGCTGCACGGTCATCGGCTTGGCCTCGCTGGCCGACGGCAGAACAACATCCAGTTCACGATCTTCCTCTTCGAAGCGCGTGGCAACCAGGAAAAAGATTAACAACAAGAACACCACGTCGATCAGCGGCGTCAAGCTGAGCGCTGCCAAGGCCTTGCCCTGTTTTAATTTTACTGTCATCACTAAGATCCCTGTTTCTACCTTGAGAAAAAAAACAAGCTACTTCATTCCATCGCTTTCGTAGGTGTATCGGCAACCGGCGGCACAGGTGCTGGTTGGCCGGTGCCCTCGGCACCCTGCCGACTGAACCGAACCCGGCCCTCGAAACGTTCCACCTGTGGAGTGAGGTTAAACAACAGTTCATCTATTTCATGAAAGGACTTCTGGACGCGTGCCTCGAAATAATGGGCACAGATGGCGGCCGGAATTGCGACCATCAATCCTCCCAGGGTCGTAACCAGTGCTACGTAAATACCTCCGGCCAGGTAGTCTGCCTTGTTCTGCCCGGGCAGCAACTGGGTCGTATCGTGAAAAGCACGAATCATACCCCAAACCGTCCCCAGTAGTCCCATCAGAGGTGCCACTGCTGCCGCCAGGTTCAGCCAACGCACGTTGGCATAAAGCCGTTCCGCCTCCCGTTCACTGGCCTCCGCCACGGCATGCTCTACCTCGCTGTGAGGTCGACCTACTTTCAACAACATCACGCGAATCACGTTCGCTGCCGCAGAGGGAAAACGCTGACAGATCCGATAGGCCTGGCGAGGATCAAAGGATTTACCATCGGCCCCCATTTTCCCCAGTTCTGCAACCAGTTCACCGGGAATTACCCGTGTCCGCCTCAACCCCAGGAACCGTTCCACTGCGAACGTCACCGTGAGCAGTGACATCAGGACGATCGGGATCATGAACCAGGAACCTTCCATCAGCAGCGAAAAGATATTGATTCCCGGCACTGCATCGGAAGCGGTACTCTCACCTGTTTCTTCCGTCGTTTCCTCCAACAAGGGGGCCTCTGACTGGGGTTCACTGGACGGTCCCGCCACGGATTCTTCGGCAGCGGCATCCCCGTCCGGCCCTTCTTGAGCATGGCTGGAAAGCGTGTGATTCGAGAAGACGAAAGCGGCGCCCAGCATTACCACCAGGGCCCAGCCTCGCAACTGTCTCTTCGAACGGTTATCGATCATCGAGCACCTGACCATAGACTTCATTTCCCCTCACGACTGTAACGCAGACATTGCTTCAGCCTGGCAAACCGACATGTGCCTTTGGCCCCGAAGCGTATTAGACAATAAACAGACCCGGGAACCAATAAAACCTTCCCTGGCAACGATTCCAATCACCGGAGAGAAGAAAGTGCTTCCAACCGTTTCTTGGCCAGGCCTGCCGAACCACTCTGCGGATGACCTTGCAGGATGTAAGTATAGAATTTCTGTGCCTCGGTGATCCACTTCTTACGGTCCGCCTTGGTCTTGCTACCCTGGGCCTGAACTTCACAGCAGCGTCCTGCTTCCAGGCCGGATTTACTTTGCCAGCTTTTCACATTTACCGGCGCCGCCTTGCCGCCGAAACCATACATCACCCGTTGGAAATGTCGAATGGCGGCCGCGAACTTCTTTTGCTCAAATTCCACCTCGCCCATCATGAAGCGAGCCCGGGCACCCACGGCCGTCCGCGATTCCGTAGCAGCTTGTTCATAGGACTGCAGGGCCTGTTCATACTTCTTCAACTGGTGCTGGGCCCAACCCATTTCATAATGGGTTTCCGGGAGGTAGCTGGATTCTGCGAATTCTTTCGGAATGGTTTCCAGGATAGCGAGGCTTGCCTGCCAACGTTTTAACTGCCCGGCTGCCTGACCGGCATGCAGTCGTGTCAGCACCTGGAACTGGGGCGAGGAAAGTTCCAGTTTCAACAACTTCTCATACACCGGAAACACTTCCTCATATTTCTTGAGCTTGAACAGGCTTTCTGCCTGCATGAACGTTCCGTCATTGACGAGACGTCCTTCCGGCAACTGTTTCAGCTGATTCGTAAACCGCTGATGTGCCAACTCGAATTTACCATCCCGGTAATGAGCCCAGCCAAGCTTGTGCAGGACATTCTCCAGCAACTCCCCGGCCGGCTTCTGCTGCAAGGCTTTCTCGTACTGTTGAATCGCCGCGTCATACTGCTCCTGTTCATACCGAGACTCGCCCAGGCGGAAACAGGCATCCGCAATAAAACCGCTCTTCGGATACTCCTTGACCAGGCGGCTAAACATGTCCGTCGATCGGGCTCCCTCCTTGAGGCCCAGGTAAGCCCAGGCCAGTTCGTACAACACGGTATCGGTATTGGCAAATTCTGCTTTTTCGCCCAACAGTGCCTCGAACGATTTCACGGCAGCGCCTTGTTGCTTCAAGGCCACCTCGGCCAATCCACGTTCGTAGAGCCCGTCAAGCTTATCGTTGAGCGACGGTTTGCGCTGCAAAAATACCTGGACATCATCGATGGTTGCCTGGTACTGCTTGGCCTGGCGATGACACATGGCACGTGCCAACAGGCCCGGGGTCGCCAATTGATGCTGGGCATGCTTTTCTACCAGCGTGGAAAACGTCTTGGTCGCCGGATCGAACTGCTTCATTTTCAACTGGCTCCAACCCTGGCCATACAAGGCATACGGTACGAAGGCGGACTTCGGCCACTGGCTTACTACCTGCTGATAGCGCTCGATGGCCGCCCCGTAATCACCGGCAGCATAAAGATACTCACCCAAGCGATAGTGGGCCTGGTCCAGCACCCGACTGCGCGGAAAATCCTTGAGCAGGGTCTGGATGGTCTTGGTAGCCGCCGCTACCTGGTCCAGCTTTTGCTGTGCACGGGAGAGGAACAACAAGGTTTCATCAGCCTGTCGCCAACTGCCATCCGCTGCCAGCGATGCCTGCAGCGCTGGCACGGCGGCAGGGTATTTTTCCTGGGAAAACTGGCTGGCACCCAGCAGGAACTGGGCCTCGGCCACGGCCGTCGGCTGCTTGAGTTGCGTTACCAACTGCTCAATCCACGTTACCGTCTCGGGATATTTACGTTGTGCGTACAGGACAACTGCCAGGCGCAGCTTCCAGACCCGCACTTCGCGATGTTTTCCAAACTTCTCAATCAACTCCCGGTATTGTTTCTCAGCCTCGTCCAGTTTCTGCAACTGCAACTGGGATTCCGCGATCACGTAATTCACGTCGGGCAACAGGGCATTCTCGGGAAACTTTTGCTGGAATGCCGCGGCATGCTCCAAGGCAGCCGGATACTGCCTGGTATCGAGGGCCACGAAGGCGCCGTTGTAGAGGGCCTGGGGCGCCAGGTCCGAATCGGCATGCTCGCGGGCGATGGCCAGGTAGGCAGCCAGGGCGGCGTTTCTTTTTTCTGGCAATTCATAAAAGGCATCGGCCTGGTCCATTTTGAGATTCACGTAGTAACGGCTTTGTGCTGCCTTGGGCAGCATCTTTTCGACAAGCTCCAGGGCTGCTGCCGGAGCATTACTGCCCAGGTGAATCCGCGCAATCCAATGGCTTGCCTCGTAAGCCGCTTCTCCGTCAGTCTCAAGTAATTTCTCAAACCACAGCTGGGCGTCCTTGAATTGTTGAGATCGATAAAAACAACGGCCGGCAGATAGCATGGCATCGGTAGAAAACTTCGACTTGGGAAACGATTCCACCAACTGCACGTAGATCTTTCCGGCTGCCGCCAGTTGATCCAGTTTCGTCAGGCAAAAAGCCTGGCGGTAGAGGGCGTAATCAGCCGAGACAAACTTCTCGACCGCCGCCACGTCACCAAAGCGCCTGGCGGCCTGCTGGAAGTCGCCCGTCTGCAAGACCGTTTCCGCTTTACGCATACTGACTTCCGTGAACAGGTTATGTTCCTGGTATTCCGCCAGGAACAGGTCGTAGGCTTTGCCCGCCTCGGCAAACTGCTTGAGATCTTCTCTTGCCACGCCAAGGGAATAGAGAGCATCGGGTCGCAGCCGTGATTTTGGAAAGTTTTTGACCAGGGCAGCAAAGGAGGTGGCTGCCTGCTCCTTCTCCGCAATGCTATGTAACGATTCACCACGGAAAAAAAACGCCTGATCCGCAAGTTTCCCGGCCGGGAAATGTTTTACCTGCTCGGCAAACCGGGTAGCAGCCTGTTGAAATAACTTCGCTCGCGCATCATCTTTCTTTTCCACCAGGGCCTGCGAATAATGGCACCAGGCCAGATTGAGATACGTCTCCTCCAGGTTTCCAAAATCCGGATACTTCTTCAACACTGCCTCGAACGCAATGCTCGCCTTGGCATACTGCTTCTGCTGGAGGTGGCAGACCCCCAGGTATTGCTGCGCCTTGCCGGCCAACGGATCGTCCGCGAATTTCCCCAGGAAACGCTCCCACTCTTCAACCGCGATGTCGTACAGTTTCTGGTTCTGAAAATTGGCCGCATCAGCATAAGCGGCAACTGCCTTGGGAGATGATTTCTTGGCTGGCTGCTGCTTATCGTTGGCATCCGGTTGCGCCAGCAGATCACTACCGTGCATGAGCACTCCCAGCAGCATCACGGCAAACCAGGAAATGCAGCTTCGCTGCCGACTGATCCAATTGGAATTCATGATTGACTCCCCGTCATCCGATGCATGATTTCTTGCGACTTTTCAACTCTCCTAGTGTACCGATCTCTGCGAGGTCGGGAAACATCCCCGCCTGACCCGAACAGTTGTCGCAATCCTCACAATTAACCGTACGTAGAGCGGAATCTCTTGATAAAGAACCACTATCGTGGAATGGATCCACATGAGACAATTAAGGGAAATCAGCGGGCCTGCCCAGGATCATCGACCCGTGCTGCCCGGACGGTTCCCCATCCCCGGTCTTTTCCCTGCCACAACTCGTCTTCTATTACCCATTCTTTTTCCTACATTTTCGGCAACTCAACGTGAAACGAATCCTGATCACTGGCGGAGCCGGCTTCATCGGCTCCCACCTGACCGAAGCCCTGCTGACCCGAGGCAACCACGTAACCGTCGTCGACGACGAGTCGACCGGATCCGCGGATAACCTCGCACACGTGCAGTCCCACCCGCAGTTGAATTATATCCAGGGGGACATCGGGGACCTGGACCTGGTACGCCAGGTGGTCCGCGATGTCGACCAGGTCTATCACCTGGCAGCTGCCGTGGGCGTGGCCTTGATTGCTCGTCAGCCCATTGAAACGATCGAACGAAATATTTATCCAACCCAGCTGCTCTTTGCCGAACTGCGCAAGCGGCTGGACGAGGGTGAGTCACCGAAGCTTTTCCTGGCCAGTACCAGTGAAGTCTACGGCAAGAACCCCAAGGCAACCTGGACCGAAGAGGATGACCTGGTGCTGGGAGCGACGACCAAGGCACGCTGGTCTTACGGCGCCTCCAAGGCCATCGATGAATTCCTGGCCCTGGCCTGCTGGAGACAATACCAGTTGCCCGTGGTGATCGGCCGATTTTTTAATGTCGTCGGCCCTCGTCAATCAGGCGCCTATGGAATGGTCCTGCCACGGTTTGTTGAAGCCGCTCGCAACGGTCAGTCGCTGGTCGTACATGATGACGGTCAACAGATCCGCTGTTTTTCCCACGTCCACGATATCATCGGAGCCGTCCTGCAATTGATGGACACCGATGATGCGCTGGGGAAAGTCTTTAACATTGGCAGTGACCGGCCCGTCTCCATCCTGGAACTGGCCCAAATGGTAATCCAAGCGAGCCAGTCGTCAGCCGAGATCCAGTTCCAGAGCTATACCGACGCCTACGATGCCGATTTTGAAGATATCCGCCGCCGGGTCCCCGATCTCTCCCGGTTGAAAGAAACCATCGACTACCAGCCCCGTTACGACCTGGAAGCCATCATTGCCGAGTTATTGGCCAGCTGACGTTCAGGGAGATGTCCGCTCGGCATTTACCGGTGGTGGCCCGGCTGGGACTGCGCTGCTGGTATCCTCTGCCTGCTGGTACGGTGGACCAATTGGCTGATCCGTTCCAGGACGCCGCAAGTGCTGGCCATTCACCGTCATCTTGTACGTGTAGATCGCGTAATCAATCTCGTCACTCAGGAACTCGGTATGCCCATCGGCATAGACCACGTTCACGCCACCTCGATGCCTGCTCGAAGGCCTCGCAAATAACACCTTGCCACTCCCCTGCCCCTGGCCACCCCGTTGATTGAGGCGTAACAGTTGATTACCGGGATCCGGTTTACCCGCCTGGGAACGGGCTACCCAGAGAAATGTTAGCCCAGCCTCCTCGTCCGCAGTCCACAGACCACTGTCAAGATTTTCCGAGAGCATCAGGGTATTGGCCGCTCCATCTGCCGACTGGATCGATGCGAGCGTAACCTTCGCCAAGTCCGGATGACGATGAACGCCATCCTGGAATATCCCGTTGGCAGGCCAGTCCGCAGGGAACTGCCCGGTGCCCGGTTCCTGCCAGGCATCCGGAAGCCCGCCATTTACCACGAAGCTGGTCCAGGCAACCGGTTTGCCGGACTGGGCCAGGTGTGGCGGTGAATCATCCGGGCAAACCAGATCAGGAATATAAATCGTTGACAACTCGCGTTGCCTGTCACCAGGGGCCGGGCCACCATCTTGCGGCTGAATGTCATTCCAGGGTCCCAGGCGTTTATCTTCACGGGGCAGATATTTAATATCTTTGCGACTGTAGGACAGACCAACATAGGGCAGTATCGAGTAAGTCCAGCCAACGATCGGCGCATCTTCCTGCCGGGGGTCCAGGGAATCTCGATAACCGGGAAACTCACCGAACTTGGCTTCGTAACGCAACAGGGCCCTGCCCAGGGACATCTGCCGATAATCACAAAGACGACGCCGGGCCGTCATGCGACTGTCGAACAGGTAGGGAAAGAGAAACAAGAACCCGGTACCGAGAACCAGCACCATGACTAACACGTCGCGTCGACTCAATCCCGGCTTCCATGCGCCACGCAACTTCCGACAGTAGTGATCCCGGTTGGCACTTGCCATGGCCTGTGTTCCTTCCCAAAACGCTTTCCCAGCAGATTTCTGCAAGACCAATTAACCCAGTTTGCCGGTTTACGTCCAGATGTCTTGGTCGATCCGGGAATTCCAGACCCCATCAACGGCTAGCTGCGGCAGCAGAATTCGGGCCGATAAAGCGGAATTACTTGACAAACCGGGGTAGGCCAAGTCGAATAAAGCTGGCCGTTGAAAATCACCCTGAACTTGTAATCATTGCATTTGCCCTCTCATCAAAAGCCTCTTCACGATAAAATCCCTGAGGTGCGACGAGTATTCCTGGTACCGTTGCAACCACTGAAGTGGTAATTGGTAGCGTACTTTTGACCGTGATGGAGAAACGACATGCTCGTTCGACTTCGCAGAAAAACACACCTCGGCATGACACTCGTCGAGATGTTAGCCGCCATGGCTGTCACCCTGATCCTGATCCTGGCCCTTGCCCAGGTTTTCGAGATCATTGGTGATAACGTGGCTGATGGCCGTGCCATCGTGGAAATGTCCAGTGCGATTCGCGATACGGCGAATCGACTCCAGGATGACCTGGATGCCGTAACCGTGCCCGTACGCCCCTGGCCAGAACCGGGCTCCGGACTGGGCTACCTGGAATACCTGGAAGGAACCGGCTTCGACCTGGCGCCCAATTTCGCTCTCTGGGATGCCACCAAACCCCTGCAGTCAGCCTCGATTATCGGTGACAGTGATGACGTGCTGGCCTTCACGGTGCGTAACTCGGGACAACCGTTCGTGGGACGGCTCCAGGGAAACACGATTCGCTCCAATGTCGCTGAAATCGTCTGGTGGCTGGAACCCAGCGATACCAACGGAAATGGACAATGGGACTGGAAACCGCTCGAGGGACTCCGGGAAACATTTACGCTCCATCGCCGGGTCCTGTTAGTCCTGCCTGACCAGACCAACCTGCCGGCAGGCGTCTCCCCCAAACAGTTTCACATGGGCAACGATCTTTCCGTCCGGCTGGAAAGCGGGCGGCTGGTCGCGAATTCCCTGGCCGACCTCACGAAACGTCAAAACCGTGCCGGTCACGTTCCCGAATCGGGAAGCGGGCCCGTTCCCAACAATTTCCCCTATCCCATCAGACCCGCCATGGTTCCGGGGAGCCTGGCAATCAACGCCAACTCCCTGATGCCCAGGCAGGCAGGAAATTATCTCGGAGAAGATGTCATCCTCTCGGATGTCATTGGCTTTGACATCAAGATTTTCGACCCGACCGTACCGCTGGTCTACAATCGCGTAAACGACCCTCTCGATACGGTCGTCCCGGGTGACCCCAGTTTTGATCCCAATGCCAAGGCCCAGGGGTTTGGCGGATTTGTCGATCTTGGATTCTTGCGCTATCAGCCCGGGGTCAGATCGTTGTTTGGAGGAAGTCCTCATGCCAAGTCCCAGTTAAGACAGCTGGTCTACGATACCTGGTCCCTGGACTACGAGTACGATGGATTCAACCAGGATGGCGGCGTCCTTGACCAGGGAACGAACGGACTCGATGACGATGCAAGTCTCGGCGTGGATGACCTGGGCGAACGGGAAACCTCGCCCCCCTATCCCCATCCCCTGCGAGGCATACAGATCATTATTCGCACCCTCGATCCTGATAGTCGACAGGTTCGACAAATCACGGTAACCAGCGACTTCACCCCGGAATAAATTGCCTCGTTGCGAGATGCCTTGGGTCGAGCGGGAAAACCTGGCTACCCAACGCCCACCTGAATCCGATGCATACCATTCGTCTTCGCGGTCCCTGGAATTACCTGCCTCTCTGCCGGACAACATGGACCGCCAAGGGGATCTCGACCGAAACCGAGGGAGTTGTCCCGGAAGGCCGTCGCCTGAACATGCCAGCCGACTGGCAATCGATCCTGGGGAGCGCTTTG
>JAYGDH010000133.1:0-1875 GCA_046583055.1 Pirellulaceae bacterium
GTCAACGATGCGACCCATCCTCTCCTTCTTTTGTGTCACCTCTTTGCTGCTAGGATCCACGACCGCAGCCGAACCGGTAAAACATGTACCGCTGGCCTTTCAATCGATGTCCTCAATTTCCGGGTCGGCCCGCTGGGACTGGTGGCAGGCCAGGTCCGCCCACGTACCCGGTAAACAACCGTTCCTGATCACCACGATGTCGGAAACGGGTAAGACAACCTCACACGACTTCCACGATATTTTTCAGAGTATCAGTCGCGACGGTGGACAAAGCTGGACGAAGCCAACCGCCATCCCACCTCTCAAAAGGGTCCGCCAGGATGACGGTTTCGAGATCGCCCCCGGCGATCTCTGGCCAACCTTTCATGCTGCCTCCGGCAAGGTCCTGGCGACCGGCAAAACGTTCAACTTCCGGGATGGAAAAACCGAGGTGCGTTTACGCGAGAAAGTTTCCTATGCCGTCCTTGACCTGTCCAGCGGAAAGTGGGGCAACATGAAACTGCTGGCCATGCCGGACAGGGATCATGCTGGTTTCACGATCACCGGTGCCAATGCTGGTTGCACCCAGCGAGTGGACCTGCCGGGAGGAGACATCCTGCTACCGGTACGGTACTGGCGAGACCCCGCCAAGCACAATTACACGAGCATCGTAGTGCGATGCGGATTCGACGGCCAGACCCTGGTCTACAGGAAGCATGGATCAGAACACACGATTCCCCAGGGCCGTGGCCTTTACGAGCCGTCCCTGGCCGTATTCCAGGGCAAGTATTTCCTCACGATGCGTGCGAACCACTCGGCCTTTGTTACCTCTGGCACGGACGGCATTCACTTCCATCCCATCCGCGAGTGGACCTTCGACGACGGCAAGCCCCTCGGTAGCTACAACACGCAACAGCACTGGGTCACCATGGGCAATGGATTGTTCCTGGTCTACACGCGCCAGGGTGCCAATAACGATCACATCATGCGCCACCGGGCACCGCTATTCATCGCGCAGGTGAACCCCGATACGCTGCAGGTCATTCGTGCTACCGAACGCATCCTGATCGCGGAGAACCAGGCGACCCTGGGAAACTCAGGCATCTGTCGCATCAGCAACACCGAGTCCTGGGTCACCTGTGGCGAGGGGCTATTGCGACTGGGAAAACGCAAGGGAGAACTTAACCAGGTCCTGTTCGTGAAAATCACCACGGCCCCCTGATCCCGACGGTTACTATGGAAACCTCCATCCGGATTCCACAGCGCGGTCCACTTTTCACTATTGCCTGAATGAAGCCGAACTATCAAGATGGCGGGTGGTGGAAAGCGTTCCATCGTGTGACAGCCAGGATCATATCGCCTTTACCTCGCGAGTACCCAGTTATGCCCACGACTCTCCGCGGATCACGGTACCTTCTTCCTGCCCTGGTAGTGATAGCATGGACCTTACTGTTCACGCCTCCAGCATCCGCCATCAAGATTAACCTCGAACGCCCCGGCGAACGTGAGTTCGTCCGGGACCAGGCGAATTTGCTGGACGCGGAAAGCATTACCAAAATCAAGGAGATCGCTGACAAGCTACTGACCGAGAAGGCAATTCCCATTCTGGTCGTCACGATCGAGTCCATGGCATCCTGCGGTGCTGCGGACATGCGTATTGAAACGTTTGCCACGCTGCTGTTCGATCAATGGGGAATTGGTGTCGCCGAGTTAGACGGAGAACCCTGGAACACCGGCATCTTGCTGCTCGTTTCCAAGGGTGACCGCAAGGCCCGGATCGAACTGGGTGGTGGCTGGGGCCGTCGCGAGGATGGTCTTTGCAAGCAAATCATGGACGAGCAGATTGTCTACCACTTCAAACAGAAGAATTTTTCCCAGGGCATCCTGGCCGGTGTC
>JAYGDH010000158.1:0-2072 GCA_046583055.1 Pirellulaceae bacterium
CCGTCTACCGAGCGTTACGTACCATTACCGAGACCAACCTGTCGACGGGCACGATATATTGCGAATGGGGGAGCGGCCTGGGTGTGGCGGCCTCGCTGGCTACCATGCTGGGCTTCCAGGCTTGTGGGATCGAGATTGAAGAGTCGCTGGTGGAGGCATCCCGGAAGCTGGCAGCAGACTTTGACCTGCCAGTAGATTTCGTACAGGGGAGTTTTGTGCCGGCGGGGGCTGAATCCCTGGCAGAAGAATCCTACACAGACAACAGTTCGGAATTTCTCTGGGTGGTTACTGATGCGGACGATGCCTACGAGCAACTGGAACTCGAACCTGTCGATTTTGACCTGGTGTTTGCTTACCCCTGGCCAGGCGAGGATGACCTGATTGCGAACCTGTTTGAAAGGTATGCCGCCGAAGAAGCGTTGCTGCTGACCTACGACCAGTTCGATTCAATTTACCTGCGCCGCAAGGTGGCCTCGTGATGCAGGACGCCTCGCTGACCTGGCAGGCTGTTACACGGCCGAGAAGATCGAGTCACGCAGCACGCCCGTGCTGTCGGAGAACGCGTTGGTCTCGATGCCCAGCGAATGCAGGATGCTGAGGAAGACATTGGCCATGGGGGTGTTGTCACGAGCCCAGTAGGTGCCATGTCGGAGTCCCATGTTGGCTCCGCCCGCGATTAACGTGGGAAGATTCCGGGGATTGTGCGTGGTACTTGCACCGCTGCCGTAAAGCACGATGCTGTTATCGAGAACGCTACCATGCTTGTCCTGGTAGCCTTGCAGTCGCCCGAAGAAGTAGGCCAATTGCTCGCTGAGGAACTGGTCATACTTGGCAAACTCCAGTTGGCCAGTCTTGTCATTAGCGTGAGACAGGCTGTGATGTGTCCTTTTCAGGCCCAGTTTCAGTGGGAACGTGTCACTGATCCCCATGCCGTCTTCCCGGTTCAGCATGAAGGCGACCGAGCGGGTGATGTCCGCGTCGAACGCCAGGGCAATCAGGTCAAACATGTTTCGATAATATTCTCGTGGCTCACCCTCGGACGTGGCATCCAGGTTGAGGTGCGAGTGATCCTGTTTCTTGAGCGGAATGTCAAGCCACTTCTCGGAGGCGATCAGCCGCGACTCCACTTCACTGAGAGAAGTCAGGTACTGGTCCATTTTTTTCCGGTCGGAACGTCCCAGTTTTCGGTTCAGGGAGCGGGCGTTTTCGAGCACCGCGTCGACCAGCTTGATTCGCCTGGTCAGCTTGTCTCGCTTGGATTCAAGGGAACTTCGATCGCCGCGAAAGAGCTGGTCGAAAATCTGGCGAGGATTGTTCTGGGCGGGAATCGGTTTCCCTTCCAGGCTGTAAGAGATCGTTCCGGTTCGTGACAGGAAGCCGACGCCGGCATCGATGGAGAGAACCAGTGAAGGCTGTCGACAGTATTGTTTCGTATGCAGTGCAACGACCTGGTCCAGCGCGACCGAGTTGTAAGTATCGCGTTGCGGGTTCTGCAGCGGCGCGCCGGTCAACCACATGTCGGAACAGACATGGGGATCGGCCTTGGGTCCGTTGGCATGGTAAAGCCCGCCCATGAAGCTCAGTTGCTTCCGAAAGGGGCTCAATGGTTGCGTGGATTTTCCAAAGTCGAAATCGCGACCCTTGGTAGTAGGAAACCAGCTCCACTCGTTGATCTTGTGATCTTGTTTTGGTAACGACATTCCGTTGGCGGTGTAGAGTGCACAGAAGCGTCGAGGGGTCTGTTCCGCGACATCTTTTCCCATGGCGTCGAGCACCGGTAAGGCCAGCGAGGCCCCGGCAATACCCTGGAGTACGGAACGACGGTTCAGTTTCATAGTGGGAGCCATGAGGTGATCCATGTGGGAAAGGGTGCGCGTAACAGGCTATTTCTTGAGGAATATGTCACTCTTGATAATGAAGCGAATCATGTCCTGCAGGCGATAATGTCCGGGTCGCAATTCTACGACCTTTTCCTCGAAAAACACAAGTTCATTATAGCTGAGGCTGCGTCCACTGCCATAGCTTGCCAGGTGCGTCAGGAAACTGAATGCTACCTGTTCTATTCGGTCGTT
>JAYGDH010000200.1:0-1760 GCA_046583055.1 Pirellulaceae bacterium
GAGAGCACCGAGAGCACTGAGAGCACTGAGAGCACTGAGGAGTCCGACGAGTTTGACGACTTTGATGATGACGACTTCGACGATGAGTTCGATGATGATTTCGAAGAAGAGCTGGATGGAAATTATGATGTCAACGAGGACAATTTCGGTGACGATTTCGATTCCAACGGTGTTGATTTTCCCGGGGATGATTCCTTCAATAAGCCTGGTGACAAGGCCAAGTAACTGTTTCTAGTATAGATGACGCGTCCCGTTGGGGCAGGCATGATGACCGAGCCGAGAATGCTGGGTCTGGCTACGAATCCCCGGATCGGAATTTCATGTTTCCAGAGGTACCCAGCAGCCCTCCCTTTCCGCAACTGGAAGAACAGGTACTTCAGTTCTGGAAAGAAAAGCAGATCTACGACAAGTCCCTGCAACAACGTGCAGGCGATCCGAAGTTTGTTTTTTATGAGGGGCCCCCGACCGCCAACGGGATGCCACACCCTGGGCATTGCCTGACCCGGGCGATCAAGGATCTCTTTCCTCGCTACCGAACCATGCGCGGCTTCCATTGCCAGCGGAAGGCAGGTTGGGACACCCATGGCTTGCCCGTGGAAGTGGAAGTCTGTAAGGAAATGGGGATCCACTCCAAGGAGGAGATCGAGGAGTTCGGAGTCGAACCCTTTATTCACAAGTGCCAGGAAAGTGTCTGGCGCTACATGCAGGAATGGGAACGCCTGACGGAACGTCTCGGGTTCTGGATTCACCTGGACGAAGCCTACGTGACCTACGAGCAGTCCTACGTGGAGAGTGTCTGGTGGTCACTTAAGAATCTTTTCGATCGTGGGTTGCTCTACCAGGGGCACAAGATCGTCTGGTGGTGGGCCCAGGGAGGTACCGCACTGAGTAGCGGCGAGGTGGGCCAGGGATACCGCGAGGTCGCCGACCCGAGCGTCTATGTTCGTTTTCCGCTCGTCGATCAGCCGGATACCAGCCTGTTGGTCTGGACCACCACGCCCTGGACGTTACCCAGTAACCAGTTTACAGCAGTCAATCCTGACCTTGAGTATGCCACCGTTAAGGACGAAGAAAGCGGGGAGCAGTTGATTCTTGCTGCCTCGCTGGTGGAGGCCGTGGCCGGGAAAGCCAAGCGGTCCTGGGAAGTCATTTCCACCTGTCCCGGGACGGAATTGTTGGGACAGCGCTATCGGCCACCGTTTGACTACTATTACGACCAGGACGGGGAAACCACGGGCACCCTCTGCGAGGGTCAGGTTGAACATGTTGCCTGGCGGATCGTGGCTGCCGACTTCGTCACGACCGATAGCGGCACCGGCGTTGTGCACCAGGCCCCTGCCTTTGGTGAGGTTGATTATGATGTGCTGCTGGAACAGCAGGAGCGGTTCGAGGGTGACCAGGGACCCCGTTTGATCTGTTCGGTTGGGCCTGATGGCAAGTTCACCGCCGAGACGCCGGCCTATGAAGGCCGCTGGGTCAAGGAAGCAGACAAGGACATCAGTCGGCAACTGCGGGAAGAAGGGAAGCTCTTTCATCTCGAGCAATACCTGCATGATTACCCGTTTTGCTGGCGAGCCGAGCAGGATCCATTGATCCAGTATGCGCGCCGCAGCTGGTTTATTCGAACGACCCAGTTCAAGGACCAGATGCTCAGGAATAACCAGCAGATTAAATGGCAACCAGAACATATTCGTGATGGTCGCTTTGGTAATTTCCTGGAATCAAATGTGGATTGGGCACTTTCCAGGGAACGTTACTGG
>JAYGDH010000252.1:0-3085 GCA_046583055.1 Pirellulaceae bacterium
GCCACCTGCTTCCCAGAGAAACTGGCGTCGCGTACGACCGCAAAAATTCTGTGGATATTTCTTCCCGTTAGCTTGGGTCATCTTTCGTTTTCCTTCTATTGCCGAGCACCTGTCACCAGGTTCATTTTCTCACTCAGTCCAGGTAAATCAACTCGTTCAAGTTCAGCATGACCAGGCAGAAATAATCAAGAGCCTTGGCTGCAGAAACCTTATGCTGCTCCTGCAACTGCTTGATGAATTCCAAGCCCTGCTCGATTTGCTGATCAGTCACTGGCCGTTGCAGGGATCGTCGCAGCGCCAGGCTTACCTGGCCCCGCGTATCCTGCACCCCCAGTTGCTTCCGCAGGTAGTTACCAAAGGCCGCGGCCTGCTGGTGAGTAAATGGCCCATTGAGCATCTCCAGGGACTGCGTGGGTTGCGTTGTCTCAAATCGAATCGGACAGGTCGTGTCCGTATCCGGCCCATCGAAAGCGCTGATAAAAGGAACCGCCAGTGAACGCTTGGTATGGATATAAATACTGCGACGCGACTTATCTTCCAGACTTGAATTACCCCATCCTTCACCAGGCCTCGACTGCCCCAGCATGACTTCCCTGGGAATATCCGGATAGATGCTCGGGCCGAACATCCTGGGATTCAAACTGCCCGTGACACTTAAAATCGTGTCCCGGATTTCTTCTGCTGACAGGCGTCGCATGGCAAAACGTGAAAACAACTTGTTCTCCGGATCCCTGGCCAACACATCCGGTTGAGCCTGGGATGCCATCTGGTAGGCACTGGACATCAGGATCAGCTTGTGAATCCGCTTGAGTTTCCAGTCACCTTCTACCAGTTGCGAGGCCAACCAGTCCAGTAACTGCGGATGCGTGGGAGCCATCCCCTGGAAACCAAAATCGTTGGGTGTCTGGACAATGCCCCGACCGAAATGTTGTTGCCACAACCGGTTGACAAGCACCCGTGCTGTCAGGGGATTACGCGGGTCAATAATCCAGCGAGCGAGCGCTGTGCGCCGACCACTGGATTTCTTTTCCGGTGGCAACTCCTCAATCACGGGATCAGAAAACCCCAGGACTTCCGGAAAACCCGGTTCCACCTGGTCACCCGGGGCATGGGCATTTCCCCTGGCCAGGACAAACGTCTCGCGGGGCTGGCGTCCCATTTCCGTAACGCAAAGCGCCTGGGTAAGGGCCGCAGGCTTGACGTTGGTTAATTGTCTTTGCTGTTTTTTTAACTCCACGTACTTTTGAAACTGCTGCTTGCTCAACAGCCTGGGGACACGCTTCTTGAGTAACGGAATCTTGTGCTGCTCAAACTTGAAATCCTGTTTTTCCACGGGCTGAAAATCGCCGATCACCCGCTTCTCGATCGCCGCTATCTGTTTTTCGACCTTCTCCACACGCTGCAGGTGCTCCGCCACCTGCCCCTGGTGTTGTGACTGTTCCCGCGGGGCCATGATGTCACGCAGCGAAAACTGGGCCACACTCTTGGCATTACGAACACCGTAACGGTTGATGTTGTGAAAGAATGCCATGAACCGGTAGTAATCACGCTGGGGAAGCGGATCCAGCTTGTGATCATGGCACCTTGCACAATTCATCGTCAGGCCAAGAAACACCTGGGAAGTGGTCATGACGATATCATCCAGGTCCTCGTAAAGCTCCTGTACCCGGTCGACAGGTTCATCCTGCCAGGTCCCCAGGCGATAATATCCCGTGGCAATCAGCTGCTCGGGAGTTCGCGTGGGTAACTCGTCGCCGGCAAGTTGTTCCAGGACAAACTCGTCATACGGTTTGTCCTGGTTCAATGACCGAATGACATAATCACGATACCGCCAGACGAATGGCTTGGTCCCATCACGCTCGTAGCTATTAGACTCTGCATAACGGACCAGGTCCAACCAGTGACGCGCCGCGCGTTCCCCGTACTGGGTAGACTCCAGCAACTGGTCCACGATCTTTTCAAACGCATCTGGAGATCGATCCGACAGGAACGTTTCCACTACTTCCGGGTCCGGGGGCAGACCTACCAGGCTATAATAAGCGCGGCGCAAGAGGGCGGTTTTCTCCACGGGAGCAGCAGGTGTCAACTTCGCATCTTCCAGCCGGGCAAGCACAAAGGCGTCAATGGGATTCCTCACCCAGTCCCCCTGCTGGACAGCCGGAATCGCCGGCTTGACAACCGGCCGAAACGACCAGAAGTTCTTCGCCTTCTCATCCACCGCGGGCGGCACCAGGGCCTGCCGCTTCATCACGATTGCTTTCTCATCAAACGGAAGTCCCAGCTTAACCCAACGAACCAGGATGTCTATTTCGGCCTGCGGTAGTTTTCCCGTCGGTGGCATCTCTAATGATTCGTAACGAACCGCTTCCAGCAGCAGGCTTTCGGACGGTTTCTTCAGCGACACTGCCGGGCCGGTCTCACCACCACGCAACACATGATCTTGACTGGTCAGTCGCAGCTTGCCACGAATTTTTGTCTCGCCACCGTGACACTTCAAGCACCGCATTTCCAGGATTGGCTTTACCTGCTGGCGAAAAAATTCCAGTTGTACTGCGGTCGGTTTTATATTTTTCTTGACCGACGACGACGGTTCATCCCCAGCAACCAGTCCCGACGACCAACTCGCCAGTACGATTACCAGCAACAAGGGAATCCGAGGCATCATCCTATGCTGCATCCAACCCCACGTATTTACGTTCGGCACAGGCATGATCTCCCGGTTGATCTTTGCTAGTCAGTCCCATGGCAGGCCCCGCAAGCAAGTCAGCTAACGGATTCCATTACGGAACCCCAGGAACCTTGATTCTCCAGGCCTTATTATAAGCAGTCCGAGAGGAATGAACAAACCCGGTTGCCTTGGAGGTGGAAACGGTTTTCATGTCAGACCATGCTCAGGAAATGACTAGGGTTATAGTGGCTGAGAATCGTGAAAGTACTCACCAACAACAGGAAATAACCCGTCTTTTGGTCAGTGATGGTAGTGTCATGAGCAGCCAGGTAAAAGCCAAATTGTCGCGGTTCCGCAGGCGGGCGATCCAGGAGCGATAAATCGCTGGAAAAGCAAGTAACAGTTCGCAAAAAAGGA
>JAYGDH010000378.1:0-2676 GCA_046583055.1 Pirellulaceae bacterium
AGCGGACCGACAAGTTTGCCTTGATTCGATCCCGGGCTCACGGCGACAATCGCCATCTTTCCGGAACCCATAACACCCTCACGGGAACCCCACAGATTTCCCGCGGAAACGCCAACGAGGACAAGGAACTCTCGCGACTGGACTGGCCCTGTTACGGCGGCGGGTTGCAACGCGTGCGACCGGCGACCAATGGACTGCCAACCCAGGTCACCGTGCCGTTGCCACTGATCGAGGGCTCTCTCACCTGGCCCGGCCAGCATGCTGGATTCCTCGGCCCTGAGTATGATCCCTTGCAGGTGAATTCTAATCCCAACTCCAAGGGGTTCAAGGTCAACGGGATTCAATTACTGGACGGGATGACGACCAGCCGGCTCACCAACCGGAAGGAACTGCTGACGGACCTGAATCGCCAGAAAACCAACCTGGACCAGCTGGCACGAAGAATCTAGTTCACGAACCAGCAAGAAGCAGCCTTTTCCATGCTGGCTTCCGGCAAGTTGACGGAAGCCTTTGACATCAACAAGGAACCCGAGGCCTTGCGTGAGAAGTATGGACGATCTCGCATGGGACAGTCGATACTGCTGGCCCGACGCCTCGTGGAACACGGCATCCCCTACGTGCAGGCAAACATGGGCATCGTGCAAACCTGGGATACACACAGCAGCAACTTCCCCAAGCTCAAGGACCGGTTACTGCCAGCGATCGATACCGGCGTTTCTGCCCTGATGGATGACCTGGAAGACCGAGGCATGCAGGACGATGTCCTGGTGATCGTGGTCGGTGAATTCGGTCGCAGTCCCAGCATCACCAAGAACGGTAGCGATCCCAAGCCGGGACGTGGACACTGGGCTCCTTGTTATACCGGGTTATTCTACGGTGCCGGCGTCCAGGGTGGCAAGATCATCGGCAAGAGTGATAAGACCGGTGGATACCCAGCCTCGACGCCTTACCATCCGAACGACATCGGGGCGACAATTTACCAGACACTGGGAATCAATCCACACACCCTGCTGGCCGATCGCCAGCAACGGCCCATCCCGCTTAACACCGGCAAGGTTCTCGACGTCCTCTACACGGGCTAGTCGTCGTACGTGCCTGATATTACTGGGCACAACCGGCCAGTTGTTCCATCCAACGCTGAATCTGCATGGCATCGTTGTACGTTGCTCCCCGCGGCACTTCCTGCTGACCGCTGGCAACACGGCAAAAACATCGCAATTCCTCGGCCATCATCCCGGTTGGTCCCGAGTCATCGGTACGAATCTCGAGGGCCATGGGCCACTCGGCCTGCCCTGCCCAGACCTCGATCGGACGGGGATTGGGATCGAGTCGCGCGGCCCAGCCATCTCCAAATACCTCGGTCCGATCGACGCCACGCGGCGGCATACCGGCGGGCGTCAAGTAAGAAGCCGCAAAGGAGGCAACCGGTCCATCGTTCCAGTGCAGCTGGGCCAACGCCAGGTCAATTGCTCCCTCGCTGGTACGATGATACTGGGCAGTCATACGGTCCGGCTCCTGGCCAGCCAGCAGCACCTGGACGCAGTAAAGATCATGAACCATCGCCGCGTACAACGGGTTCTCCCCGGCAAAGTCCTGTACGATCGACGCCGGACGGTGACGCACACAATCGATGTAAGCAATCGGACCCCGCTGCTTAACCTCTTCACGCAGTGCACAGAACTCGCTGTTAAACAGCAGGATGTGTCCAATCATCAGGTTGCCGGGATCATCCCGGACTAACGGCCCCAGGCTCTCGGCCTCTGCTAGTGAGCCAGCAATTGGTTTTTCCAGCAACACTGATTTGCCCGCTTCCAGCAACGCGCTCGCGACCTCCACGTGTGCAGAAGTGGTACAGGCGACCACCCAGGCATCGGCACCAGACTCCTTGATAGCCTGTTGCAAATCCGTCCAGCCTGGCACGTCTGGAAGTTCCTCGCGGGCCCCATCCAGGCTTTCCTGGCGCCTGGCAACGATCGCCACCAACTCGGCCTCGGCCAGTCGATTCAACGTGAGTGCATGCAGCCGGCCAAACCGACCCCAGCCAACCACGCCCACGCGTAGCGGTATTTTGGGCTTAAGTTCTGTCATATCCTCATGATGACAAAACAAGCGACGTGTGCCTACCATCCCCATCCTGCACAAACACATTGACGTGCGCAACCTGCTCAGAACATAATAGTTAACGTTGATGTGATTTCGCGACGAACTTACCTTCAGGCCGCCGCCCCCGGGAATAATGCCATGAAATCCAGTCGCTGTGTCGGACCACTGACGCGCCGCAGTTTCATCGAGGCCGGTTCACTTCTGATGGGTGGACTGACGCTGGGCGACCTACTGCGTCGACGCGCCGAGGCAACCGAGACGTCATCCAACAATGATACGTCGGTGATCTTGATCTGGTTGCAGGGAGGTCCCAGTCACATGGAGACCTACGACCTGAAACCGGATGCTCCCATGGAGTTCCGCGGCGATACCAATCCTATCCATAGCGTGGTTCCTGGCATGGATATCAGTGAATACCTTCCACT
This sequence comes from Pirellulaceae bacterium, assembly GCA_046583055.1. GTDB lineage: Bacteria > Planctomycetota > Planctomycetia > Pirellulales > Pirellulaceae > JAZADA01. The sequence goes on from JAYGDH010000378.1 coordinate 2,529, forward strand.
ACATGCCAAGGTGGCCGACAAATTCAACGTGATACGTTCCATTTCGCATGGGTTTGCCAACCATGCTGGCGGTGCCGGTCGTTTCCTGTCCGGCTACAAACCGCTCAGGCCGCTGGAACGCACGGCTCAGTTTCCCTGCCTCGGTCCG
>JAYGDH010000277.1:0-9577 GCA_046583055.1 Pirellulaceae bacterium
TGCCGACCCAGCAGGTAGTCATTACGCGATTGGGTGACCAGCCGGCAAAAGACTTTGATGGACAATTTTTCAAACGACTGAAACAAGCGATCGGGAAATAATCTGGACGGTTCCAGGAAAGGAATGATTGATGATCTTCAAGCTCCAATCACGACGGCAATGGCTCTTGGTTTCGATGTTCAGCCTGGTGTTTTCTGCGCTGGTTCATGCCGAGAACCCGGGCCAGGCGCCGGAGGGATGGACCAGTAAATCGCCCCGGGACGAGATTCGCCCGGAATTTGTCTACGAACCGAAAGGTGGCCCCGACGGCAAGGGCAGCCTGGTGGTTCGAGCGGACCAGCGTGAGGGGTTGTTCGGGTGGTGGGAAAAGACGATTCCTGTTGAAGGGGGAAACTACTACCAGTTCTCAGTGTTGTCGAAGGTGAGTGGCCTGGAGTCCCCGCGGCGCGCGGTGGTGGCACGGATACTTTGGCAGGACGCTAAAGGGAACAAGGTGCTGCGAGACAAACCGTCGTTTGCTTCCTACCGGCCCGGGGAGCGTCCTCGTGCGGAACCCGAATTTCCCGCTCGTGGCCCCGCCCGACCTGATGGCTGGGCCGAGGTGGCAGGGGTTTACCATGCACCGACCGCTGCCACGCAGGCTGTCGTGGAATTGTCCTACCGCTGGGAACCGGGCGGAGAGGCTGCCTGGTCAAACTTTTCTCTCCGCAAGACGACCGCCCTCAAGCCTCGCAAGGTTCGCCTGGCCACGGTCCATTACCGTCCCAGGGGCGGCAAGACCAACCTCGAAAAATGCCAGTTGTTCGCGCCTATGATTAGCAAGGCGGCCCAGCAGAAGGCAGATTTTATCGTGCTGCCCGAGACACTGACCTACTATGGCCGGGGCGGTGCCTACACGGAATGTGCTGAACCGATTCCCGGTCCGTCGACCAGGTATTTTGGCCAGTTGGCCAAGAAACACCAGCTCTATATCGTGGCTGGCCTGCTCGAACGTGATAACCACAAGGTCTATAACGTGGCGGTGCTGATCGGGCCGGACGGTGACGTGGTGGGTAAGTACCGCAAGGTCTGCTTGCCACGGGGTGAAATCGAGGGAGGTATCACGCCAGGTAATGATTACCCAGTCTTTCAAACTCGCTTTGGCAAGGTTGGCATGATGGTCTGCTATGACGGGTTTTTTCCAGAAGTGGCTCGGGAGTTAAGCAACCGGGGGGCGGAAGTGATTGCCTGGCCGGTCTGGGGATGCAACCCGCTGCTCGGTGCAGCACGCGCCTGTGAAAACCATGTCTACGTCGTCAGTAGTACGTACACGGATGTTTCCTCCAATTGGATGATCACCGCCGTTTACGGCCATGACGGTAAGCCGCTGGCGCAGGCCAAGGAGTGGGGAGGTGTGGCAATTGCCGAGGTTGATTTGAACCAGCCGCTCCACTGGCAGAGCCTGGGTGATTTTAAGTCGCAGATCCAGCCCCATCGACCACCGACACCAGCGCCAGGGAAGTAAGTCTGTTTAACGTCAGGCCTTAAACGTGTCCGCTGCTGCTTCCGTCGCCGATTGTGAACTCGCTGGTTCTCTTTCTCGGGACAAGAGACCAAACGCGACGATCAAGAGGATCCAGCCTGCCAGCGCAACAAGAATATTCAAGGCGTCTAATCCCCATGACAAGAAGATGGAGACTGTGCTCTGGCGGAACTCGAATAAAATCAACCACCGTTGAATGACACCGATGACCAAAGAGTTCAGCAGCAGTAACACGCAGGCAATCACCTCCGGTCGGCTGAAGGCGGGTCGCCGGTCTTTCTTGCAAAAGAACAAAACCAGGAAGATGCCAGTTGGGATGATTGCTGGCAACTCGTGGATGAAATAGTAGAGCATCCCTCGTATCATCAGGGGTACTCCTTTTCGGGCCGCAGCTGAAGGCCCTCGTACTTGAGCGAGAAAAACTTTTTCTGGGAGGTTGTTTCACCAAGCAGTAGATAAATTCCCAGGAAGACGCAGGTGCGAGCTGCCAGGCTAAAAGCGGGGAACACGATTCCCATAAAAATACTCAGAAAGCTACCCGCAAAATTACTCGGAAAGAAATTGTCGACGATAGAAAAAGAAAACAAAAGCCACCCGCTGGTAATTATGAGGAGTAGGCTCCAGCCAACGATCATGAGGCAGGCAGCCGTTTTGTGGCGCCGCAGGGCTAAGCTTCCCACAATGATGCCGCCGATACAGACGGCGATAGTAGCGATGTCATTTAGGTAAAACATGGCCATTACTCCGCCGGGGATCTTTGTTCACTTAACAGGTAGACCTGTAAATGGGAGTTTACCGCGATGTCAACAAATCCCTTGATGAAATTTGCAACAATCTTGCAGATAAAGAATCCCCAAACACCAGCCAGCAGAGCGAGGAATCCATAGCCCAAAACGACCATTCCCATACCGGGCTCTGCCTGGTTGACGCCAGCCATCGCACAGATCAGGAAGGCCAAACCACCCAGCCCCAGGTTGACCCAAGCCATCACTTCGCAGAGCTTTTGATAAAAAATCATCGCTCGGTAGCGATCGCCAGCCTGTTGTTGCACCTGGTTCAATTGTTCCGTGGCTGCCTCTTTCATACCAAAGAGCTCCTTGGCCTGGGTAATGCTGATCGAGATGCAATCGGTCTTTAGTTCTTAGCATAGGGGGTCGGGCGGGCCATCTCAAGCAGTGTGTGAGGCAGGGGCACGATTTATTTTCGCTTGCTGAATCAGGGTGTCGTTAACTGCTTCAGTAACTTTTCCAGTGCCTGTTGGATCTTCGGCTCCGCCTCCACTTCCAGGAAACTGGACCGCGCAGGCCAGGTCTCGTACCCTCCCAGCTTGTGCTGCTCCGGTGTAGGCAGGTAACCACCATAACCATTGGCTAACTCGATGCTAAAAGTCTTGGGGAAAGGACTGCGGCGTTTGATCGCCAGGCCCGTTTCGGCAAAGACCTCGCACGGTGCAGCAGCGATGGCTATGTCCCCCAGGCGTATCGCTTGCAGGATGATCGACTTCTGATCTGGGTAACGACTCAGGTGCAAGGTTTCGTTGGCATAGACGGTAGCCCAGCGGTGAGGATGCGTGGCTTCTGGATGCGACAGGATGTCCTTTGCCCAGGCGATCCGTTTCGTGTCCGGCTTTCGGACGCCCAGGGTTAACTCGGCCTGGACAGCCTGCAGGGTAATGTCGGAACGGTGATTCATTGTTTCGATGGTCTTGATGGTTTCATCGGCCAGCAGGCGGCCAGAGACCTTGATCCATTCGAATGGTTCGTACTTCTTGCCCCCGCGCTGGATGGCACCCGTGTTGCCACTGGTCCCGTTGGACATGATGCCCACCATCGCTGGATGATCCTTACCGGTTACCAGCGAGGATTCCAGGGCTGCGGCATAATGACCGAAATAATCGGCGCTCACCAGGCCTCGCTGATAGCCGCCACAGTAATGCACGCTGAAATTGCCCAGCACGGCCAGTGGCGTTCCATCGACGTGCTGTAGGGACAGTACCGAGAATTGGGGATCGACCGGGCCAGCTGGCTTGATGACACCGGTGCTGCGTCCGGAAACTGATTTGATCCGTTCACCCCCAATACCAAAGGGATTGGGGTCGACGGTTCCTGGCTGACAGAGAAAGCGACGACAGGCGATCAGGTCGGGCCTGTTGAAGGAGCCATGGGCTAGTTGCGCCGGGGCCAGGTTTTTTTCCGCTGCCAGGACGGCCTGGGCAATTCCGCGTGCCAACTGCTGGTGGTAGGCGTCGTCCAGTTTTCCCCTGCCGATATGGGTTGCGCGAACCGCCGCGTGCGTGTGCGTGGCAGCCATCAGGATGGAACCAGGATTGATAGTGGATTTGTTGGAAATCAACTTCCTGGCCTGATCAAAAACGTCGCGACCGATCATGCAGGCGTCACAGATCACGATTCCCACTCGCGTCTCGCCGTCATCCAGGACCAGGGCACGGGCATGGAGACGGTCATGGACACCGGTGACGGGCCCGTTCTTGCTGATCGGTCCGTCCAGTAAGACTCCCTTGGCGGGAGTGATGTCAGCGGTCGCGGCGCCGGCCCGAAAGGTGCCGGCTGCGCATGGTTCGAGGGTCAGGAAACAGAGTGCCAGGAGTAGTAGCAAGTGTCGTAGCATGGTTGAACCCTGTTGGTTATGGCTTGGTAATGGGTTTGAATTTCTGGAACCGCTTGTTGCCTACCTCGGCAATGTAAATGGAACCCGTGGGGTCAATGGCCAGCATGTGCGGCAGGTTGAACTCCCCTGCCCCGATTCCCTGGCTCCCCCAGCGGAGATCGACCTTGCCCTGGGCATCCAGTCGCACGACCTGGTTGGCGCGTCCGTCCGCTACGAACAGTCGCTGGGAACGATCCAGCGCCATCCCGTAAGGGGCCACGCCGTTCCAGGTGGCCAGGTGTTTGCCGTCGAGGTCGAAAACCTGGATGCGATCGTTTTCCCGGTCACCGACCAGCACGCGGTTCGTGGCATCGACAAGGATCGAATGGGGTAGATCGAATTGGCCGGTCCCCTTTCCTGGCGTGCCCCAGGTCTTGATCAATTGGCCACGGGCCGTGAATTTCATGATGCGTGTGTTGCCATAACCGTCGGAGACCAGGAAGTCACCGTTGGGTGCAAAGGCGATGTCGGTGGGCTTGTTGAACTGGTTGCCCGCCGTACCAGGTTCGTCTGCTCTGCCCAGGGCCATCAGCAACTGGCCCTGGCTGTTGAACTTGTAAACCATGTGGTGTTCGATATCCGTTGCCCAGACGTTGTCGTCCCGATCGATCCGCAGTCCGTGGGCTGAACCAATCAAGCCATCTCCCCAGGAACGGATGAACTTGCCCGCGGAACTGAAGCAACAGATCGGCTGCTCGCCCCGATGGAACAGGTAAAGTTGTCCCTTGCTGTCGATGGCTACCGCTGAACAAGGCCCCAGCTTCAGCGAGTCGGGGAGTTGCAGGAAGTTGGGGACGGGCTGGTATCCGGTTGCCAGTGGGAGAGGCTCCTTGACGATCCGATCAGAGTAGATGACGCGTCCAAAAGTGTCGGGTGCATGAAAGGCGGGGCGCGTGGTGGTCCCGGCTGACCACTGGCTGTGCTGTGGGTTGGTCTTGCCACCCAGGCGATTGAGGTTGAGATGCCAGGTGTCGCCATGACGCGGATGCGATCGCCCGGTGACATCCTTGAAATTGGCAAATGGAATGGCCACTTCCAGGGTCCAGCCACGATCGGTATCGCTGTCGTCGTTGAGCGTGCCGTCAATTCGTGTCGCAATCCGCACACCCTGGGCTGTCCATTCTTCTACTTCTGCCTTGCCAGGGCCCCGTGGATGGTGACGATCCAGCGAGGTGCGCAGCACGTTCATCTCGATGTTGAAATAGTTGACTGGCTGCTGGGGATTGGGAGCAGTGAACAATTCCACACAATCATCCTGGTAGACGGGGCTGTCATGCTCGGTCTGCTTGGCCCAGACATGGGCATCCTGGCAGTGGTAGGAAACATAGAGATTCTTGTCGTCCCAGAGCATCCTGGCGATCGTCTGTTCCTTGAGGCCGGACTGCCACCAGGGAAAATGGAAATGGCCGACAGAGGGAGCATGTTTCCAGGCAGCCTCGTCCAGCTGACCGTCGATCTTGATCGGACCGTCCGTTCGATAGATCGTGTATCTCGGTAACGGGTCCGCGCTGTAGCCAGGGCGCATGGCTAGCAACGCGATAACGACGGCCAGTGAAAAAGTAACGTGACAGCGCCGGCCATGAAGCAGTGTATTCATGATAGATTCCTTTGCGGTTCTGACCAGGAGTTCTTGTTATGTTACGTTGACGAACGTGTCTTGTCAGCCTTGCGTTGACGCTGCAGGTCCAGGCTGCGCCAGAGGTACCAGCTGGCGATAGTGGCATAGGGGTGCCAGGGCTCGGCAATCTCGTGACTGATCTTCTTGTCGGGTAATTCTGCCAGGTCGTAGTGATCACGAATGGCAATGCGGATTCCCAGGTCATCGGCCGGAAAGATGTCCAGTCGTCCGAGGGCGAACATCAGGAACATCTGTGCGGTCCAGTGGCCGATTCCCTTTACCTGGGTCAGTTCCCTGGTGACGGCTTCATCGGAGCGACGCCCGATGGTCCTCAGCACGACGTGACCCTGCTCAATGTTGCTGGCCAGGTCCAGGATGTATGTCGCCTTTTGCGGGGAAAGGCCAGCGGATCGTAGTTGTCGTGGTTTGAATCGCAGCAGGGTTTCGGGGGTGATTTGATCGGGGGCCAGCAGTTGTTCCAGTCGAGTACGGATGGAGCGGGCGGCGCCAACGGAAATCTGCTGCGAAATGATGGACCGGACCAGCATCTGGAAACGGTTTCGCTGGTGGCGCACCGTGCAGGGGCCTACCTGGTTGATCATGGATCGCATGATCGGATCGTGTTTGCGCAGGTGGCGACGCGCGGCGCGGAGATGGGCAGCGGTGAAAGCCATTGATGACGCTGGTTGCAAGAGGATCGGCTCATAAAAAAACCGCCCCCGGCTCGATGAGTCGGGGACGGTTTCGCGTTTTTACTGTCAGGAACAGGGTTCCTGGCTATTGAACGACCCGGACGTTCTTGGCACAAGGACCTTTTTGACCTTCGCCCATTTCATATTCGAGCGTTTGCCCTTCGTTTAATTCTTCGATTGACACGTCCTGAAGCTCCGAATGATGGAAGAATAAATCGTTCCCGGAGTCACTTTCGACGAAACCAAAACCGCGATCCGCGATCAATTTCTTGATCTTACCTTGAACCATAGCCGCACCCCATAAAAATAGTTAGTACTGTAGCACCAGTGATGCTGATAATCGTACTCTTGAAAAGGATAGAACAGATAAAGCCGGTTTGCGAGAACTCACGCTTGTGTCGTGATGGTTTCCACCGGCGAAGAGATAAGAGCACTCGATGTGACAAACGCTCAAAGCTACAACATGTCTCTGTTTGTCAAGATTCTTCATGACGTTTCTTATCCTAACCGCTGGAGAACGCCTTGGGAAGCATCGCGGGATGAAGTTCAGCACGAATCTGGCTAGGGTTTGCAATCATCCAGGTGCTGTTTAACCTGTTTCAATGGTGCCGTTTAGGCAGCTTTGTGTAGATGCTCTTGCAAAGACCGACACGGCTGATTGGTGAAACGATTCCCGGTTGCCTTCGGGCTGGTCTTGGCCAGGGAGATGGGTGCCCATCGCATCGTCCAACGGATGTAAATTCGACGGGTTGGGATTAAGCCGGTCAGGTAAGCGTGACAAGCTGGGGAGTACCTGCCTGGCGCTGAGATCCAATGTGCGCGATTTCAGTCAGGTTTTAGCCCGGCTTTCCCACCAGCGACCGGTGCTATCGTTGAAGGGCGCACAGTTTGCCTACTCCGTGCATGCGCTCGAATGTGGGCATGGGGTGAAGAAATGACCGTCGGTGTTTCGATTCGTAAGATAGCAGGGATCTCCGTGTCTCTGCCCCCCACAACTGGATGGATCTATCTTAGGTGGTTTCGAGATAAGGATGAATCGAATGGGATTGTTGGATCTGGTCAATCGTTTGCGTGGTGAAGACGGTGTACAGAAACTGGCTGAAAAAACAGCCGTACATTGTATTGACGAAGTCTGGGAACGCGTTGTAGGGCGCATTATCAACATGCGTGTCCTGGAAGCTCGTGGATATATCCGGGCTCGTGGCATCCGCGTGATTCGAGCCTCGGTGGACCGTCAAATCAGTTCCCAGTCCGCCCTCATTCGCATGCAGCGCTCACGCCTGATCAACCAGGCCGTGGACATCGTCATCGGCCTGGTCATGCCACGGTTGGCCGCGGCCCAGCAAACGGCGCCTCCGCTGGCTCGTGCTGCGTAATCCAGCCGCCTCCAGGCCGTCGGAAACAGGGATGGCCTCAAGTCCCGGCATCTCGGGACCCGATTGATGTAAGCTCGTTTCAGGGTTAGAATCGATCATTCTGAGCGATGTTGTTTCCGTGATTTCTCACCGGCTGGCTTGAGGAATCCTCGCTACCGGTAGTGGTGAAACAGCGTCTGCTGGCTTGTAGAGAGTTCTCCCCGGGGAGGCTTCCTGGAGACAAGCGTTCCCGGCGGATGTGATTGGAAGAGTATGACAAAGCCAAGTAACCTGGTGGTAGCTCAAAGTGGCGGCCCCAGTCCCGTGATCAACAACACCTTGCGTGGAATTATTGACGCAGCCCGAGACTTGCCGGAAATCGGTACCGTCTATGCCGCTCGTCATGGGATTGAGGGTGTCCTGAAAGAACAGTTGCTCGACTTGTCGGCGCAGGATGATGAGGAGATTTCGCTCCTACAGTACACGCCTGCCGCTGGATCGATTGGTACCTGTCGCTATAAATTGAAAGCCGAACAGGAAGAAGATTTTGCCCGCTGTATCGAGGTCCTGCGTGCCCATGACGTGGGTTACTTTATCTATATCGGCGGCAATGATTCCATGGATACCGCTGACAAGATTGCCCAGCGGGCCCGTGAACAGGGCCTGGAGCTGGTAGCCATTGGCGGCCCCAAGACCATAGATAATGATGTTGGTGACAGCGAGTTCAAGCTGATCGACCATACCCCCGGCTACGGTTCCACGGCCAAGTACTGGATGCATGCCGTGCAGAACGCAAACCAGGAGAACCTTGGGTCCTGTCCGGCGGACCCGGTACTCGTATTACAGGCCATGGGGCGCAAGATTGGTTTTATTCCCGCGGCTGCGCGGCTGGCAGATCCGGATCGCCAAATGCCATTGCAAATCTACCTGGCAGAAAGCCCCTGTACGCTTGAGCAGATGGCAGACCAGGTGAACGACCAATTGCGACAGGATGGTCGCTGTGTCGTCGTGGTGAGCGAGGGATTTGACGTCGGTAGCCTGGGGGAACGGGCAGACTCGTTTGGACATACCCAGTTCAGCGCCAGCGAAATCACCGCTGCACAGGTGGTCGTTAATTACCTGAACCAGCAAGGATTGGCCGCCCGCGGCTCGGCGCGCGTGAATGTACCCGGTACGGACCAGAGGCATTCCATGGCCTATGCGTCGACGGTCGACCTGGAGGAATCTTACCAGGCAGGGCGCAAGGCTGCAGAACTGGCAGCCGGCCAGGAAAGCGGCTACATGGCCACCATCCTGCGAAACGAGGGGCCCGACTACAGTGTCCGTTATGACAAGGTGCCCTTGATGGAAGTTGCCAACAGCGAACGAGCGTTTCCGGCGGACTGGATTACCGCGGACGGTACGGATGTTACGGATGAATTTGTCCGTTATGCCCAGCCGCTGGTCGGAGACCAGATGCTGCCATTGCCGCTCGTCCAGGGACGACAACGACTCACCGAATTTAAACCCATTTATGCCAGTCCCCGCTTGCCAGAGTACGTGCTTCAGGCACTTCGATGATCAGTGTAACGATGATCATTGCAACCAGGGGATGATCAGACGGAAAGAACGCTATGTACGTGATTACACCCAGCCATGACTTTTTCGTGGGCATCGACTCCGATGGCTGTACCTTTGACACGATGGAATTGAAGCACAAGGAGTGTTTTATTCCACACACGAT
>JAYGDH010000385.1:0-2011 GCA_046583055.1 Pirellulaceae bacterium
AACTGCTGGTCGGTGGGGGTAAGTTCCTTGCGGGCCTGAACGATTTGCGCCAGGAGCATGGCCTTCTTCGCCTGCATCTCGTCGGTGATACGTGTTAACAGGGGAGCCTCGTTGCGACGGTCTGCATCTTCGCTGTTATTGAAGTAGGCGAAAAAACGGAAATATTCTTCCTGCGAAATAGGGTCGTATTTATGGTCATGGCACTGGGCACAACCAATAGTTGTCCCCATCCAGACCTGGAAAGTGGTGTTGACCCGGTCGACGATCGCAACGTTGCGGAATTCCTCGTCATCGGTTCCACCCTCGCTATTGGTTAGCGTGTTACGGTGGAAAGCCGTCGCCGTAAGTTGGTCAGGCGTCGGTTCGGGCATCAAGTCCCCGGCAATTTGTTCAACCGTGAACTGGTCAAATGGCTTGTTGTCGTTGAGTGCGCGGATAACCCAGTCGCGGTATAGCCATATCGTGCGCGGTGGGTCGTCTGCGTAACCTGCGGAATCCGCATAGCGAGCCAGGTCCAGCCACATCGTGGCCCAGCGTTCTCCGTAGCGTGGTGATTTTAGTAAATCGTCTACCAGGTGCTCGTAAGCCGAGCTCGTTTTGTCGGCTACGAACCGATCGACCTGTGCCAGCGTGGGAGGCAGACCGGTGAGGTCCAGCGACAGGCGTCGAGCGAGCGTGTAGCGGTCGGCAGATTGTGAGGGGGTCAGTTTCTCGTTCCGTAGCCGGGCCAGCACGAATTGGTCTATTTCGTTGCGGGGCCAACTGGCGTCAGGGGTCTTTGGTGGAGCTGGACGCTGGAGGCGTTGGTAAGACCAGTGTCCGGCGTAGGCAGCACCCTGGCGAACCCAGGCGTTGAGTGTCTCGATTTCCTTGGCTGTCAACTTGATGCCGCTCGCTTCGGGTGGCATCTTGTCTTTGCCGGGGGCAGTAAGTCGCGCTAAAAGTTCGCTGTTGGCCGGGTCTCCAGGAACAATCACTCCGAGGTCATCGACGGCCACGGAGCGTTGGTCAAGGCGCAGCTCTGATTTGCGTTGTTTTGCATCGGGGCCGTGGCAACGAAAGCAACGATTAGCAAGAATGGGCCGCACATCCCGGTTGAAATCAATCGTGGGTTCAGCGGCGGTCAGCCAGGAACCGGGTGAAACAATCGCCAGGAGCAGTAACCATGTAGCAGAGAGTCTCGCCATTGTATCCCTCCAGGGGGTGCTCGTTGCAGGCAAACAGCAAGCAATTATTGTAGCATTGTTGCACCGAATAAGGATGTGCAAATCGTCGGTTTTAGGCGTCCGTGCCAGCAGTCGAGGGGGTTTGCTCTGGCCCAGATTGGAGGGCGGCCTGGGCGGCCTTGATCTTGCCTACGAAATAGACGGCCGCCAGGCTCAGAAGTACGGTGCCAACGACGGAAAGCAGGTAAGCCATGCCGCGAAAGAAGTCCAGCCATGTCGTCTCGGATTGGCCGAGTGCTTTGTAAAGTTGCAAGGCTACGGAACCCGTATACCCAAGGGAGTCCGCGATATAGATCGCAAATACTGCCGTTCCCGTAAATCGGGTGGAGGCCAGCAGTCGGTCGAAAATAACGGTTCCATAAGGAACGTAAGTAAGATAGCCACCGACACCGATTAGAATCATCCAGGCGATCGGACTGATATGGCCCATATCGAATAGCAACGTGCTGATGCCCAGCACGAGGGTACCGGAAACCATGATCGTGAAGGTCGCAATCATGCCGATGACGTGGCCTTTGATCGAATTGAGCAGCAGGAGCGAAAGAAATACGGGGATAGCGATCGGCATATCGGTTTTACTGAACACGGCCGCCGTGTCACCCAGCCCAAGTTCCTGGAGAAGATTGATTCCGTACATGTCGCGTATGTCACGGAATGCGGATAGGAACAGGTAGACGAACATGATCAGGACGAGGCCCGGCAGGAACTGGCGGACGAATAGACGACGCTGTGTGGCATCCATGGGGACGCGTTTGATGCGGTTGGACTCGTCGCTTGCGTCGGGC
>JAYGDH010000363.1:0-3058 GCA_046583055.1 Pirellulaceae bacterium
GGCGCGGCGTTACCACCTTTATCCACACGACCGGATTCCGCAATGCTATTGAAATACGTGTAAAGCTGAAAATATTCCTTTTGCGTGATGGGGTCATATTTATGATCGTGACAGCGAGCGCAGCCAACGGTAAGCCCCATCCAGACGGTCGAGGTAGTTTCCGTGCGATCGAAAACGTACTCCACACGATTTTCTTCTGCGATGCGGCCTCCTTCGCCATTGAGGGGATGGTTTCGATTGAAACCGGTGGCAATCAACTGCTCCTCGGTGGGATCCGGCAGCAAGTCACCAGCCAGTTGTTCAATCGTGAACTGGTCAAAGGGCTGATTCCGGTTAAAACTGCGTCCCACCCAGTCCCTCCAGAAATGCATCGTACGTGTACGATCGCCCTGGTATCCATTGGTATCGCCATAGCGCGCGGCAGCCAGCCAATTCCAGGCCATGTGTTCGCCATAACGCGTCGAACCCAGCAACCGATCCACCAACTTTTCATAAGCCTGGGGTGAGGAGTCCTCGAGAAATTCGTCGATTTCTCCGAGGGTCGGTGGCAACCCAGTTAAATCGAATGTCAGTCGACGGATGAGGGTTGCTCGATCTGCCTGCGGGTGCGGCAGCATTTTTTCTTTTTCCAGGCGGGCCAGTACGAAAGCATCGATGCTGTTACGTACCCAGCCAGTTGTGCTGGTCGCCGGCAGGAAAGGACGTGATGGCATTACAAAAGACCAGTGCTGCTGATAATGGGCACCCTGCTGAACCCATTGGCGGAGAACTTCCTTTTGCTGACTGCTAAGTTGCATCTTGATTTCCGGCGGTGGCATCTGCTGCTCGACATCCGTGGACAGCACCCGCTTGATCAACTCGCTGCGGGCAGGTTGCCCCGGCACGATCACCTTTGAATCCGCCCTGGCAAATGGCCCCGTGGCAATATCCAACCGCAATTCTGCCTGCCGTGCCCTGGCATCCGGGCCGTGACACTGGAAACAGTATTGCGAGAGAATCGGACGTACCTGTCGGCCGAAATCAACCGGGTCCGCAGCACGAACCTGCTGAACCAGGCTGAGCACCAGGACGATCTGGCTCATTATCAAGCGAATCAACAAGCGATGCATCACGGCCGCTCACCCATCATGGTGTAAATCGAATCGAATAGAGGTCGGCGTTCTTGAGTTGGAAGCGCAGCTTCACCACTTTTCCTGACAGGCTGCCGACATCACTGCCAGATTTCCAGCGCACTACATGGTTGACGTAGTCCCCGCGGATCGGGTTGCTGCTGAACCCCTTGATCGGATGCCCCTGGCCATCCTGCAATGTTACCACGATACTTCCCCCATCGCGTGTAACACAGTTAAACTCAAGCTGTTTACCGGAAAACGTCAACGGCCTGGTCTCCAGGACACCTCCTTGCTTATCTGCCTGTATGGAAACGAAACCATCCACGCGGTACACGAAGCGACGTACGCGACTATCCGAACCCTCGTAATAAGCTTCTGTTCCATAGATCGACATCTGCGTCGGATCGCCGGGCAAGGATAGCAGTCCGTTGGCCGCATAATTACTTCGATTCCCGGCTCGATCTTTCGGAGCACTTTCCGGAATAATCGCTTCCGGCCACCGCTGAAACGTGGTGCCATCACGACTACTCATGAACAACGGCTCGACGCGACTGTTGGCAGGCATGTACCGCGTTGGAAATCCAATGTAGTAACTTGGATTACGAAAATACGGCATGATCGCATTCGTGTAGAGATGTTCATTGGGACTGGCAACATAGGCCAACTTCACTGGATCGGTCCAGTTCACGAAGTCACTGGATTCACAAAACTGAATCGAACGCACACCATCAATAAACAAGCGTGAATAGCAAACATATTTCTTGCGATTGGCATCCCAAAATGCCAGGTTTTGTGAATCAAAGGCTCCTCGCGTAATCACCGGGCCTTCCGAAGTCCGTTTCCAGTGCAGGCCATCAGGAGAGGAAAACGTATAGAGCCCGGTGGTTCCTTTCTGACGGGCTGGTGTAACGAACTTACCGGTAACAAACCGCCCGCGGGAAATCGCCTTGTAACGCTCACTCTTTTTTGCCGCTGGGTTCCGGTCAATAAACGGAACAAAGCAATGAGTTCCAATCCCGTCCCACACGATGTTATTTTTCTTTGACCCCGCGAAGTCGTAAATGTCCAGTTCCGGTTTCGTCCAGTGAATCCCGTCCCGACTCAGTGCAACACACGTGACTTCACGATGAGTCATGACTTTCTTGACCGTATCGTAATGAGCGCCCCGATAATATGCTCGGAATTCATCGCCATCCTGCAGGAACGTAAAATAGGCACTAACATTACCTTCCCATGGTTTCCCGGTCGCGAGGACCATTTCTTTTGGTTCAGGTTGCTGTAGCACCTGCCTGGCACTCCCTGCCAGTTTCTCGACCAGGAAATCATCCGCGAACAGCTCTCGTCGCGAGCCGATGTTGATTGCATCGGCAGCCCGGACCAGACCAGGTTCCGGCAGGTTGCTGATCAGCATCGTCGCAAGAACAAACAACGAACAGGAACGTGGCTTGATCAAAAAACCGAATCTCATGAAATCACCTTTCCCGGGATCCAAGCCATCATGCCGTGACAGCTGACCCATTAACTTGTTTGACTGTAGTTTCCGTTCCCTAAGTCTACCGAAGTAAGGTCTGGCATAAAAGCAACCGCCTCGACCGAGATCCTGCCGACCTGCCATCCCCATCGAGCCGGTTTTTCCTGGCCCCGTGTTAAGACTTCCTGAACCGGCCGGTTCGGACGGGTATTACCATGAATCCAGGTTCCGGAGCCTTGCCGTGAAAAAGATCTCTCTGACATGGCTTTTTGCCATGGTAGCCATCTTGGCCTTGTTGGTTATCCATCGACTGAGCTACGAATTCATCTCTAATCATGGGCACGCCCATGACCTGTCAGGCCTGTCCGGACTCCCTTTCCGGATTCTGAGTTGCGTGCTACTCATCAGTTGCCTGTTCACAAGTTTCCTGCTTCCCAGCCTGCAGCTTTTCCTGGTGCGCAAGGAAATAAACGGG
>JAYGDH010000380.1:0-23736 GCA_046583055.1 Pirellulaceae bacterium
CCACAAGCTGACCTGGGACTGCACATGGATTAACGAACATGTGAATGCGGGAGGAGCAGGCCTGCTGGGCAACCTGGGAATGGATGATACTCACCAGGAACTGGATCCCGACAATTCCCAGGAAACGCTCTCCTACCAACCGGGAGTGGAAGAACCACCACGCAACTGGTGGCAGCGACTAACACAGCAGCGGGGGCGTGCGCATGCCCCCGGCTTATGGGTCATTTATTTTTCCCTGGCGGCATTGCCACTATTTGGGTTTGGGCAGTGGTTCCTGCGAGAGCGAGGCGAGTCCGTACAGCGGTACGCTTTCCTGTTACTGACAGTCTACGTGGTGAGCGGATTGTGCCTGCTACTGACCACAAGTTTCCTGGGTTTGCGACGTTATCTGCGTCAACGAAAAGTCAACATGCCGCTGGAAATGGCAGCCACCTGGCTCGGTGCCGGGTTTGCCTTGATCGCCCTCATGCTGCTGTTTTGCCTGCTCTTGCCACGACCCGGAAAACCTTCCGTGTTCAGCCAATTATCACAGATCTGGCAATCGTCGGATGACCTGGAATCCTCCCAGCAGGGCGTGGGCAAGGACGGAATTGACGGCAAAAACCCGGGGACTGGCCAGGACCCTTCCTTGGAGGGCTCCGGGGATGGCCCCCAAAGCAAGGAAGGCTCAGAGGGATCTCCCGAGGCTGGAGAAGAGGACGGTGATACCGGCCAGGCTTCTTCCGAGGAAGGATCCAAGGCAGGCGGTTCCGCGGGACAATCGAAGCAACCGGGCGACGGCAAACAAACCGGAAAGCAGGAGGCTGGACAGTCAAGCAGCAAGGACTCCGGGCAACCTGGGCAACAGGGCTCAGAACCAGACCAGTCCTCGTCGGATCCGGGGAACAATCCCAGCCAGCCTGAAGACACTGCCGACTCAACCAACCCCGACTCTCCGCCACCGGATGCCACCCCTCCACCGTCCAGCTCGTGGTTACCCAAACATCTTGCCGAACAATTACCGTTAATCCTCAAGCTCATTCTCTACGCGATCCTTTTGCTGGCAGGATGTTACCTGCTGTTTCGCTATCGAAGAGAGTTGATCGCTTCAATCAAGAAATTCATCGCCGAGCTGCGCAGTTTCTGGCGTTGGCTGTGGGGCCAACGTGAGGCTTCCGACCAGCCATCGGCACCAATGACATCCGCAGAAGCTCCGCGGGTTTATCGCCCCTTTGCTTCTTACCGCAATCCATTCAGTGCCCGTGCGTCCGACCAGTGGACCGTGGAACAACTGGTTTGTTATAGTTTTGACGCCCTGGAAGCATGGGCCCGCGAACACGGTCGAGCGAGGCAGGAACACCAGACGCCAAACGAGTTCGCTCGCATGCTGGGCACCCGTGGCAACCCGCTGACACCGTCCGTCCGTCGCCTAGGAAGATTGTATTCGCAGGCTGCCTATGCCCCGGGGCAACTCTCCCGTTCCTGCCTGGAAGATGTACGCGAATTCTGGCAAGCCCTGCCCAACGCCGTTCCACCCTCCTCAACCGGATCAGTTCCTGGAGAGGACTCCACCGCTACTTGAAATGGTGACCGCTTCCTCTGCCCGGGAATGTTCACTGGCGAGCATCCGGGTCACCTGGTCACCACGCGTAACGCAGACGGTGTTTTCGGCTTCAGGATTGGGCGACCCGTATCGAACCAACAAACCCAGGGCAAAATCAACGGCCTGGTCAGTTGCTGGTCCTGTCACCAGCGCCAGCGGACCCGTAAAATCTTCCGGGTCCAACATCACGCTGCTGGTCGAATGTGGCAAACGGTGTGAATATTCCAGTTGCTGGTTTTCAGTCTCGTTACGCCCCAGGATAACTTTCGTCTGCTGGTCAAAACGAAAATGCCTGCCGACTTTAACCAGTTCAAAATCCCATGGCTGGGGATCGACCTGGATCTGGATCAGGTCATGAACCTTACGACCAAACAACGGTTCAGTCAGGGCACATCCTGTCGATGGGGTAGGGACTTCATCCAGCCCGTAGGCCTTGGCCAGTCGGATCAATCCCTTTCGACTGCGGCCCTGGAAGGCATAGAGTCGATCGCGGTCAACCAGGCCAGTGCGTTCCGGCAGGGTCGGTTGCAACAGCTTCGCTGAAAGGGGACGTAGCAATAGATCTTCCAGTCCCGAGTGATGGGAAATCACATCCAGATCGCGTCGTTTCTGACTCATCGGCCTTTGCCCAACAACCTCTCCGCTGACGATAAAATCCGCCCCGATTTGCTCCATGAACTTGTGCGCTCGCTCAAACATATAGATCCGACAGTCGACACAGGGGTTCGCACCTTTGCCGTATCCGAAGCGTGGGTTCTTGATCAGTTCCAGGTAATCATCTTCCTGGCTGACCACCGTCAATCGTACTCCCAGCCGGGTGGCGGCCTGGGCCGAGAGATCCTGGCAGCAAGTGAACATCGTCTTGAAATTCAAGGCTTCTACTTCGACACCCTGATCCTGCATGATGCGTATTGCTAACATGCTATCAAGGCCACCAGACAGTAATGTAACACACCGTATCATCACGCGTTCCTGTTCAATCAGATGGATAAGGAATAGGTTGATTTTCGACCTGAGCCAGGGCATTGCACGCTGCATTCTGCTCAGCTTCTTTCTTGTTACGCCCCCAGGCCGGGGCAAATAGTCTATCACTCACGACGGCTGCCACCTTGAAGCACTTGGCGTGATCCGGCCCTTTCTCATCCAGCAACTGGTAGACCGGTGTACTCCCAAAGTCTTTCTGGGCCAACTGCTGAAGAAGTGACTTGTAGTTGTCTCCGGACTGACCCGAGGCTACCAGTTCGATCTCGGGATCCAGGTATCGCTGTACGAACTGGCTTGCCGCATCCACCCCACCATCAAGATAAATCGCTGCGATCAGGGACTCGAACAATCCGGCCATCAAGGAGGCCGGCACCGACTCGCTTTTGGTCATTCCCTTGCCGATCACCAGGAACTGCTCCAGGTCCAGTTCATTACTGACCTTGGCACAGGTCTGGCGACTGACCACCGACGATTTAATCGCGGTCAACTCGCCTTCCAGGTAATTCGGATATTTCTCATACAACCGCTGGCAGACCACGGCCCCCAGGATTGCATCGCCGAAAAATTCCAGGCGTTCATTGGATTCCAGGCGATGATCAGCACCAGAGGCGTGGGTCAAGGCCAGCAGCAACAGCGACTTATCCTGAAAGGTGTACTCTAGTTGCTGTTCACAACAGGCGATTTGTTCTTCAACGGCGGCGCTCACCAGGAGGCGGGATGCCACCGTGAGTGAATCGATGCGGGACACATCGGCAGGAGAAGTAAAATCATCAGGCATGGAACTATGCAGGCGTCAAAACAATCAAGGGATTTCCGAGAATGCCATGCATTCTCAACCCAGCATTTGGCTCCCGCAACCGGCGAAGGGCGGATCATCGAACCGTCTCCGACCGTCAGCATGAAAACTTAAATCAGTCCAAGCACCCCAGGGTGAAATTGACCTGATTTAGACTTTCCTACCTTTATCCCCGGTTACCAAGAACGTTCTCAACATTATCAAACGCCCCGGTGATTGTCAACGCAATCGGTCGCGAACCGGCAGTGCGCACTAAATTGGAGCGGGGGTCTATATTTCTTTCTTTTTTTTCGATTGCAAACGCTTGACCCAACCGACCGGGCTGCGAACAATTCCGCATTACCCCGCTTGTTCTATTCGTCGTCTATCGACGCTTGTTCTATTCGTCGTCTATCGACGACCACGAACCACGCTTCCAGGACGGATCGCAGGCGGACCCCGGCATCATCCAACCCGTAATACGGGTCGGTCCACCTGCTCGGGTAAGTCCGTACAAACCTTTCCCTGCAACCCGCTCGCTTCCAAGGGACCAGCTGGCCATCATGCTGTCTTACCGCGTTACCATGCTGGCTCCTCCATTGCCTGCCTCGACAAGAAATCGTGGTGACTATCAGGAAGATTGTCTTTCAAACCAACCAGGAAATCGTTGACCATGAATCTACTACCCCGCCTGGCAATTGGCAGCATCCAGCCTGACACCGATTTACAACCGATGCTGTGGGCATTAAACGAATGCCTCAACCAGCAAGGCATCAACGTCCAGAACTTCTCGGCACATGCCAACTACAAGGGCTGTTGTGCCGAGCAGGACCATTGCCACAACCCGGTTCGCATCCTGGACAACTGGCTGCAGGGAGAGCGTGGCTGCCAGGATTATTTTTGGCGATCCAGTCGTTACGCAGACATGGCTGTGGTTTCCGGTAGCTACCCTGCCGGTAGCCCGCTGTTTAGCCAGCCGAACGTGACATCCGCGCCCGGCAATCTGGAAACATTGTGTCGACGATTGGACCTGGCTCGCATCGTGGTCCTGGATGCTTCTCGACTGGGGGCGTGCCTGATCCCTCCACGACCGGACGAGGTAGATGCTATCCTGCTCGACCGTCTTCCCGTTCACGCCAGCCTGGCTCACTGGAAAATTATCTTCCAGACGCTATGGGGTACCCCGGTACTGGGTTACCTGGGTGCCGACACGACAACTCGCCGAGACCTGGCTGACTATTCACGACATGTCCACTTGTCTCGAGAACACCGCCAGCGACTGGGCCGGCTACTGAGCCGCAACCTGGACATGACACAATTGCTGCAAATCGCTGCTGGCAGGCAAGCGTCGCCGACCATGAACGACATCTTTGCCACGCGCCCTCCAGGCAGCCTTCAGGTTGCCGTAGCTCTCGATGAATCTTTTCCCTGCCACTGCCCCGACACGCTGGACCTGTTTGAAAGTTACGGTGCCTCGTTGCATGAGTTCTCCCCGCTGCACAGTGAAGAACTGCCTGCAGGAACTGACCTCGTTTACATGGGTTGTGGCCGATTGGATACGATGGCCGAGAGGCTGGCGGAGAACATTTGCCTGAAACAATCATTACAGTATTACGCGGGTCGCGGAGGTCGCATTTACGCCGAGTGTGACGGTCTGGCGTACCTCTGTAACCAGATCCAGTTGCCAGGTGGCAAACGGGTCCCGATGGCTGGCCTCCTACCAATCACCGCGCACCTGCAACCCCAGGTAGTTCAGCCGTTACCGCAGGAAACTCGCTTGCTGCACGACAGCTGGTTCGGACGCCAGGGAACCCGCCTCCGTACTTACTGGAATCCGCGCTGGCAGCTGGATTCATGCAACTCCATCAAGCCGATTGCCCTGACAGACCAGGCACAACCACTACTGGTTTGCCACCAACAGCTGATCGGCAATCTGGCTCATCTGGATTTTCCGGCTCATGCGGAATATCTTCCACGATTCTTCGCTTCGGATCGCACTCGGCTACCGACGTTTCTGTAATCGGTAGAACTGATCCAGCCAGCAGAACCACTGCTCCCAGGTCCGATAAAGCGACGTCCCGTTAACCGAAGCTCTCTCGGTTAGACGCTTACACTCGTACACTACTCGGTATAGAATAGGCTCTATCACCAAGACCGTGTGAACATCGTTGACCAGCCCCGTTTCGATTGGTAATTGCACGTCGGGATCAACAAGCCTGCGTTCCTCAACGGAACGGAATCCACGTTAATCAATCACCTATCGGCACCAGCCTCGAACACTCGCACCTGTTTTTACTATAGATGGACCGGTCGCAACGTATCTACGAATACCAATCGGTTTTCCTTAGCCAGCTGATATTGTCATGCTCAATACGCTTTATCTCCCGGAATTGCGTGAAATGCTGGACCAGGGTCGTACCGCCGAGTTGCGCGAATTTTGCAACATTCTTCATCATCCGCTGCGGGCAGCGGAATTCATGGAAGGTCTCGACGCGCATGAAGCCTGGCAGGTTCTCAAGCATGCTGACTCAGCACAGCGACTGGGAATCTTCGGGTACTTCCATCGCGAAAAACAACTGGCCATCCTGGAACATGAGAATCGCGAGGAAATTGCCGAGTTAATTGCCGGCCTGGCTCATGATGACCGGGTGGATTTACTGCAGGAAATCAGACCGGAAGCCACCAGCGAGCTGTTGCCCCTGCTGCCGGAAGCAGAACGTCGAGACATCCTGCGATTACAGATGTTCCCCGAGGGTACAGCCGGATCGGTCATGACCAGTGATGCGGCCATGCTCGCCGAACACCTGACTGTCAGCGAGGCGTTCAAGGAGCTGAGTGAGCAGGCCGAAGAACTGGAGACCATCTATTACCTGTACGTCGTGGATGAGAAACAACACCTGCGTGGTGTCGTCTCCACTCGTCAACTGGTATCGGCCATGGGGCGTACGGACACCAAGTTAGCCGACTTGATGGAAACCGATATTGTGCTGGTCAATGCATTCGATGACCAGGAAGTCGTTGCGCAGAAGGTGGCACAGTACGATCTGCTGGCCATCCCGGTTGTTGACAGCGACCGTCATATGCTTGGCATCATCACCCATGACGACGTGATGGACGTTGTACGAGAAGAAGCCACGGAAGATGCACACCGAATTGCGGCGGTCGATCCCCTCGAAGAAAGCTATCTAAAAATACGCTTGCTGACGCTTAGCTGGAAACGAGGAATCTGGCTGACGATCCTGTTTGTCGCCGCCATCTTGACTGCACTCATACTACAAAACTACGAAACGGCTCTGGCCGACCACGCCTGGCTAGTTGCTTTCATACCGTTGGTCATCTCCAGTGGCGGAAACACGGGGAGCCAGTCAGCCACGCTGGTCATTACTGCGATGGCGGTGGGCGACGTCAAACTGAACGATTATGCTCGCGTCATCAGTCGCGAACTAGCCATGGGACTGTTTCTCGGTGGTTTCCTGGGCAGCATTGGTTTCCTGGTCGCATTCGTCATGGTTCAATCCGTGCGAATGGCCGTGATTATCCCGGTGACACTCATTCTTGTCGTCGTTTGTGGTGCGCTCGCCGGTTCCATTCTGCCATTGGTTTTCAAGCGACTGGGTTTAGACCCAGCCTTGATGAGTAACCCTTTTGTGGCCGGGATCGTTGATATCCTGGGAATTGTAATCTACATGAATGTTGCCCTGACCTTCTTAGCGTAACCAGGACCTCTCCTGGCTGACGGCTCAGGACAGGTCCTGGCGAGATGCCTGCGTCAACTCGCGGTAGTGCTCGACCAGGTGACCTGCCGATTGAAGGACATCGAAACATTTTCTGGCACGGTGCTGACCGGCTGCTGCCAGGTCATGACGTAACCGGGGCAAACGCAGAACCTGACAGATCGATTCTGCCATTTCCCGGGGCGACTCCGGAGGTACCAGCAAGGCCCCGTCACTCGCCTCTGCGGGGAAAATTTCCCGCGTGCCCCCCACTTCCGTTGCCACCACGGGACATCCGCTGGCTGCTGCTTCCAGCAATACCCGTCCCAGTGGCTCCTGGCGGGCTGGATGAATCAGGGCCGTCCATTGCTGAAGCAGCGCCGGCACATCATCTCGGCGTCCCAGCAGATGCACATGCCCGCGTAGTTGCCCGTGGCCAGCCATTTCGACCAGGTGTTGCTCGTAATCGATCACCTCTTGTTTCTCGGAATGACGTTCACCGACGATCGTCAAATGCACCTCGGGAAAATCAGTGCGCACCATCAACATGGCTTCCAAGAGGATTTCCCAGCCCTTTCTCAGTCCCAACTGCCCGATACCACCGAGAATCGGCACGTCCTCGGCCAAGGCCAGTTCACGGTGTAAGGACCCATCGTTATCACCGGGAACAAACTGGTCCAGCGCCACTCCATTATAAAGGACCTGGATCCGCTGACTGTCCACACCACGGGCCACGTACCAGTCACACGTGGCCTGTGAAACAGCCAGTAAGCGAGCATGCTGGTTCAGGTCACGGATCGCCTGGCCACTGATATTCATCATGTCCCGCAGGTGTCCCACGCTGGGGATGCCCAGGCGACTGGTAACCGGTCCTGCCAGTCGGCTCATCGACAGGCTGTTGGCATGCACCAGGTCAGGCTGCACCGTGTCGATGAGTTGTCCGACCATTTCCCGTCGCTGGATGATGGAATCCTGTTGCCCGGTCGCCACGCGGGGATTCCAGGAGACGGTCTCCACCTGTTGTCTCACCAGTTGCTCGGCCAGTTCACTTGGTGCCGGAGTTGCCACGACCGGCTGAATTCCTTCTGCCGGAAGCGAAGGAAGTACTGCGAGCAGGGAATTCTCCCCCCCGTTGCGGGTACCGAACTCACAGAGAAAGAGAATGCGAATCATCGAGATGCCATCGGCCCCGGGCCAGCTACCCGTTAGAGCAAGCCGTACGCGGCAAGTGTTTGTCGCAAGGACTCTTCCTCGGACGGATCCAGGTGAGTCATTGGCAGCCGCAACTCACCGGAGTCACGTTGTAACATTTCCATGGCCGCCTTGATCGGGATTGGATTGGTTGCTAATCCCAACATGTCTCGGCAGAGTGGAAACAGCTTGTGATGCCACTGGCAGGCTGCCGCGGTATCACCCTGCCGAGAGGCCTCGACCATGGCAATCATATCCTTTGGAATGATATTTCCCACTACCGAGATAACACCTTCACCGCCAATGGCCATCAATGGCAATGTCAGGCTGTCATCACCGCTGAGAACCGTCAGTTCGGTTTCCAGCAACACCTGGGATGCCTGGTCCAGCGAACCGGTGGCTTCCTTGACCATCGTGATGTTTGCCAGTTCTGCCAGTCGAACAATAGTTTCCGGTTCGATATTCTTACCGGTGCGACCGGGAATATTGTAGACACAAATGGGTAAATCTACTTCTTCGGCAATTGCCTGGTAGTGTTCGTAAAACCCTTGCTGGGTCGGCTTGTTGTAGTAAGGAGCGACGATGAGCGCGGCATTCGCTCCCTCTTTAGCTGCCCATTGGGTCAGTCGAATTGCCTCGGCAGTACTGTTGGATCCCGTGCCTGCCATTACCTTGATCCGACCGGCAGCATGGGCAACCACGACAGCAATAACGCGTTCATGCTCTTCGTGAGTAAGCGTCGGTGATTCTCCAGTCGTTCCGGTGGGACACAGGCAGGTGGTTCCTGCCTCGACCTGGAAATCAATCTGGGCCCTCAAGGCATCTTCATCAATAGCACCATCTCGGAACGGCGTCACCAAAGCAACCGAAAGACCGGCAAACTCGGCACCTTGTCTGGGCATCTTATTTACTTTCCAAGTGGGATTGAACGAATTGGCATGTTGCTTGTCCCGTTTCTCAGGACGGGACCATCATAAGATCTCGCCTCGCTCGTCGCAAACGGGGGCAGCGTGGTTTTCCAGACCATCTACTGGAGTAGCTGTTTCATTTCGTAAACTGCCTGGCGCATCCCCACCATCATGGCCCGGGCGATAATACTGTGACCGATATTTAACTCGACCATCTGGTCCAGTGCAGCGATTGGCGCCACATTCTGGTAATTCAGGCCGTGCCCGGCATTTAAGATCATGCCGTGCTTGACGATGCCTTGGCCCGCTTCGTTCAGCTTGACCAATTCCTGCTGCTGCAGATCGCCCTGCTGGATGGCGTATTGTCCCGTGTGTAACTCGACCGCCGCCACTCCCAGTTCTGCAGCCATATCAATCTGTTCTGCAATCGGGTCCAGGAACAGGCTCACCAGGATCCCTACCTCCTGGAGTTGCTGGATCACGGGAGCCACGTTATCGCGTTGAGCAACGATATCGAGGCCACCCTCGGTGGTCAGTTCCTCGCGTTTCTCCGGGACCAGGGTAACCTGTTCAGGACGCGTCCGGCAGGCGATCTGGACGACACCCGGATCACAGGCCATTTCCAGGTTCAACTTGACATTCACCGTTTCCCGAAGAACTTCCACATCACGATCCTGGATATGTCGCCGATCCTCACGCAGATGGATCGTGATACCATCTGCTCCCCCTAGTTCAGCCAAGACGGCGGCCCAGACGGGATCCGGCTCCTTACCCTGGCGTGCTTCCCGCACCGTGGCGACATGGTCAATATTAACTCCTAGTTCCGCCATCCTGCTTCTCCCATAATGCCCGCAACCGTCCTGCCCATGACTTGTCATCGAATCCCGTGGCAGATTCGAACCCGTTACATGACATCTTAACGGGACATCAGGGGACGGACTAGCGGGTCTGAAACGTCCGGTAATGGTCGGTAACACCATCCCGGTCTCGATCCTGCTCCAGCATCACAGAGTTTTGCTCGGGGTTGAAGTACAGTTCAGAGCGGACACCGTTATGGTCATGGTGAACCCAAGGCCCCGGTTGCTGACTCATGAATTCTTCCAACGAATCCGCCTCTGCCTCCTGTCCCGGCCCAGGTTGCTGACGCTGAAGATCCATAGCCAGGTATGCCAGGCCTACCGCGACTAGCACAAAAAATATCCACTTGATCGTTGCCCACGGAAGAAATCCTGCACCACTGCCTGCCATGCGCTGCCAGTCGTCAGTCAGTTGGTCTTCTTCACCATATTCACCCGTGGTCAGCAAACGGCGGGTGGATTCTGCATCATCCTGGGATACGCGAACCATGAAAGACGACAACCAGGCGCCGGCTGCTGCATTAAAATCATTTTCCTGGGTAATATCGGTGGCGATCTCCTGCTGCGACAGGTAGTCCGCCATGTAACCTGCCTCGGCCAGGTTTGCCATGCGGGCAACAGGAACCCAGTCCTGCACGCCCTGCAACTTCATACCGCAATCACTGCAATATGCCGGAACAGGATCTTTCTCCGGCAGCACCAGTTTACATTTCGGACACTGTACAGTTGCCATACCTTTCCTCCTTCAACACGAATGATTGATAACCCGTGCTCCCTGATTATCAGCACAGGTAACCTCGTATTCTAACTCGCGTCCCTGCGGATCCTGGCGTGCCTGCTGCACGAACCCCGCCGCTGCAGTTGCGTCGGGAAACAACGCAAACAAGGTTGGTCCCCAGGAGGATTGCCCTACACCTTCAATACCCAGGGAACGCATCCAGGCGACGCGTTGGATAAGTTCCGGGCCATGGTAAGACCCTCCCTGGACAGCAGCAAAACAACTGCCAGCCAATTCACCAAACCGGAACACGGCGCAGGAAAATCGGCCAAACTGACCTTGCTGGGCCGCAGGCACGATTTCCTGATCGATTTCATCCTGGAGACGCCGACTAACCTCTTCCTGCACCGGGTCGAGTTGCCCAAAGGCCATGGTTTCACGTTCTCCGGACAACCCCACTCCCTGGCGAGGACTGACCAGGACAAATTGCCATGGCTCCGGTAACTCGACACGGACCTGTAAAGGGGAAATGTCCTCGTCGTCAGCCTTACCGGCATCAACAATCAATCCTCCTGAACAAAACCCATGACTGCCGATGGCGGATCGCAGGCCGCGCCCGACGCTGCGAGCCAGGTCGACAATCGTCGTATCCGGCCGCTGCTGCCAGTGGTTTAATCCGGTGGCCAGTGCCAGTCCCAGTTGCGTTCCCACACCCAGGCCGACGTGTTCCCGGGCAACGGATTTGATCGTAACGTGACAGGCTGGCAACCGTGATTGCTGATGCCATTGCTGCCAGTGCCTGGCAAATGCTGTGACTCGCTCTGCCAGGGGTCCAGACACTTCAAATTCCGGGAACGGGGTAAATTCAAGCTGCACGGCGGGCTGCTGGACCATGACTCCCACTCCACCATACTGTCTACGATCTGGCTTCCCAAAGGAGAGCAACCCGAAATGAAGTCGACTCGGCGCTATCACCTGGATCCGGCGCGACGTTTCAGCGGCTGACATGGAACCTGCCTTCCTTTCAGGAAGCACTCTTTTCTATAGCTTCGGCGATGTAGTCCTGGAGCAGGGCAAAGGCCCCGTGTTCTTGAGTACCTGCTGTTTTTTCAACGATCACCCGCAGGGCGTCCAACTGGGTCCGAATCAGATCCGCTGGCAGGAACTGGACACGGGTTGCCAGGATCGCGGCTTCCACCACGGCATGCTTGGCCCGGTTAAAACCGAAAAAATCACGTTGCCGGCCGCTGTCCAGTACACGGCAATTCATTGTTACGCGTTCCTCTCGGTCATCAACGGAATCAACTTCAAAGGCATACCACCGGCAGGCCGAAACGAGGATACTGCCCTCCACGGACGTGGCTGGTTTCATTTCTGGTAGCGGATCCAGTTGATTCACGGCAGCCCGGGCCATTAGCTCGACGTCATCCGTCACATGTAATACTCCCTGCCCGGTCCGTTGCAGGTTCTGACAAGTGGTCGAGGTTTGGTAGGGCCGCAGCGTGAATCCCGTCATGGATTCATCCACCCGTGGTCCCATGGGTGAAACATTGACGCTGCCGTCATCATTCCGCGTGGTAACAATAGCTTCAAGTATCACGAGATGCAGATCCTGTTCCAGTAACGATAGGGGCTTCCTGTCTACTAAAAGGTAATTGGGCGATCTGGCGTATTTACCACGACTCGCTCAGCTGGCAGACGTTCCCCATCGAGAGTTGGCAGCGGCTGTTCGACTGGCAAACCACTCGCTTCAAGAAAGTTGGCCAACAGGGGATAGCCTACCGAGGTCAGCACCGACTCCGGATGAAACTGGATCCCGAAAAAGGGCAGTTCTCGATGACGAATTGCCATCACCGTTTCATCGGCCAACCAGGCCGCAACTTCAAGTTCTTCTGGCAGCGTGTCTCGGTCAACGACCAACGAGTGGTACCGGCCGGCCGTGATGGGATTATCCAACCCCTGAAAAATACCCCGGTTGTCATGAAAGACGTTACTGGTACGACCATGCATCGGTTCCGAGGCAAGTATAATTCCCCCCCCGAGGGCGGCTACCATGCACTGGTGCCCCAGGCACACTCCCAGGATCGGAACCTTTCCGATGAATTGCCTGACCATTTCAAGTGACGGTGCTGCTTCCTGTGGTGAACAGGGCCCCGGGGACAAGACCAGGGCATCCAGCGGCAACTGCTGAATCTCCTCGCAAGTCACCTGGTCAAATCGAATAACCCGCGTGTCCTGGCCTAACCGATTCAGGTAGCGAGCCAGGTTATGTACAAAACTGTCGTAATGATCGATCAACACTATCATACAATCATCATGCTTTCCCGGAAAAATCCCTGCCTCATTCTCGCGGCTGTAATGCCTCGATCATGCCGATCGCCTTATCCCAGGTTTCCACGTACTCGTTGCGTGGAGTGGACTGGGCCACGATACCTCCTCCCACGGGAAACTGCCACCATCCCTTGCCGGCAATGATCGTCCGGATGAGGATACTCAGATCCATGGTTCCATTAAAACCAATATATCCCATGGAGCCACAATAGGGTCCCCGTGCGTTCGGTTCCAGTTCTGCGATAATTTCCATGGCCCGCACCTTCGGTGCACCGGTAATGGAGCCACCCGGAAAGGTTGCCCGCAGCAGGTCAAGATTTGTGTTGTCTTCACTCAGCTTGCCTTGCACCACGGAAACCAGGTGCTGAACATACTCGTAGGTCTCCAGCCGACACAGGTCAGAAACATAAACACTTTCCGGCGTACATACCTTCGACAGGTCATTTCTGAGCAGGTCCACGATCATGACATTTTCGGCAAGATCCTTTTCGCTGCCTCGCAAATCATCTGCCGTGAACAGATCGGCAATCGGATGGGAAGACCGTCGCCTTGTTCCCTTGATCGGTCTCGCTTCGACCAGGCCATCCTGGACCTGCAAGAAACGTTCCGGTGACGCACTCACCACCTGGAAATCATTGGTTTGAAAATAACCAGCAAACGGAGCGGCATTACAACGTCTCAATCTCAGGTACAGGGACACGCTATCGTCATGAGCTGGATACATGAGCCGCTGCGAAAGATTCACCTGGAAGATATCCCCGGCATGGATATACTCCACGGCGCGTGCCACGGCAGCACAGTAACCGTCCGCGGAAAAATTACTGACCAACCCGGCAGGGCCGGGGACTTCAAAACAAGCCGCACCCGAGTCCATTGCCAGTCGGTGATGATCAGCAACCAGGCCAGCTCCCGATGCAACAGTCGGTTCATCGTAAATCCAACCCTCCAACTGGAGCAGGCGTTCTTCGGCACGTTGCTGGCGAGCCGCCTGGTCCTGGTGCGGCAAGCCCTGGGAAATAATCCAGGCTCGATTTTGCTCATTATCAAAAGCAACCACGGCATCATAGAATCCCACGGCCAGCGCCGGAACCTGGAACTCGTCGTAGCGAACCTGGGGCAACCGTTCCAGGCTATAAGCCAGGTCGTAACCAAACAGACCTGCGATGCCTCCCTGGAAGGGGGGCAAATCTTCACAATGACTTGTCGTCAGCGAGGCACCGAGCGCTGACATTTTCTCCTCCAGCAGGTCAAAAGCATGCTTGTCCTGTGAAGACACCTCCAGGTAATCAAAAGGATCGACCGCAATATACGAGTATCGTCCCAGCTGGCGATCACGCCGTGCACTGTCCAGGAACAGGCAATGAGGTTGAACTGCCAGCCTGGCAAAAACGGCCTCGCTGTCCGGCATCGGCACCAGTTCTCGAACCAGTGGCGTAAAGCGAGGGTGTTGCCCGGGTCCCGGTGAATCATGGGTGGATGCTGAAAATGAGTCCGACATGCCTTACTCCTCTTTCCCGGATTCAGGCGGATCAGAATCGGTTTGTCGAGTTGCCGCTCGACCGCTGAGCTTAAGGCGATGGTTTTGCTCGGCGCGTGTGAGGTATCCCCAGTTCAAGGGTTGGTCTTGCTGGTATTGCTTTGACAGTGTCGCTGCCGTCCTGGCCTTGGCCATTTCATACCCCAGGTAAAACGCATGGGACGCATCGACATTGCCAGGTGGATCCTGCTGGCCTTCCCCCTGCATCAACCGTTCGAAGAGCAAGAACGGATCCTCGTCGCTGAGGTGCAACCCGGCGGAAACCAGGTGGATCGCTTGATCTTCCACGAACAGGCGATAATTCGGGTCCTTGATGTCACGAGCCAGTTGTGCCAGGTTTTGCTCACCGAACCGGTGCACCTGGGTATCGCGCAAGCTAACAAGATTCTCTTCCAGGTGCTTGGGCGGGACACGGTGCCGCAGTGAAAAATGGACCAGCCGACGTGCCAGGTCACATTCCTTCACACTGGATCTGCTCCAGTTAATGACCTGGGTCGTCAATACGCTGTGGATGGAAAGTTCTTCACAAATCGCCAGCAGCAGGACGTTTACGCCGGCACTGTCAACATCGGTCATTTCTGTCAGGTTACCGATTCCCATCATCATCTCTGCATCGGGAAACTTCTGTCGCACCGTCCAGTATCGCTGCAGGCTTTCTCCAAATCCAAATCCAATTGGTTCCAGGATAGGATCAATCCTGAGAGCAACGCCGGCAACTGCCAGCTGCTCCACGGTTTCTTCCAGGCCTGCCAGCGTGGCAGCATCATCGGGTATGACCACCACCGGGCACCCCCAGTCCACCGCCTGGTCTCGATTGGTCGAGTTCACTGACAAGACCAGTTCCGCACCTGCGTGAACCGCCAGTTCAATCTCTCGTGGATTGAGGCTGTCAATCGACACGCGATGCCCTTCATCTCGTAGTGCCTTCACACAGTCTCCCACGCCGGACCAGGCATCGCCCGGGTTACAGCCGACATCAATCAAGTCCGCACCATTGCCACGCAACTCCTCTGCCATCTCGATGACTTCCGCCAGTGAGCGCTGGGGAGCATGATTAATTTCAGCCAGGATTTCGATAGCATAGTCGCCATAATTATCCGCCAGGGGATTCTTCGCTCCCAGGAATTCCGGCAGGTTTCTTAAATCCCGCGGGCCGACATGAATGGGGACCTCCACCTTTTCTTCCAGTGGCGTCAGGTCTCCCTGGCAATAACCGGGCAAGACGACGGCATCATATTCCGGTGAAACCTCGACATGACGGGCAACCCACCTGGGCGTCATCAGGGCAGCAACCGTAATGGGCAACACCTGGACGGTATAGTGAAACTGAAGCGTTTCCCCCAGTGCCTCGAGCATCTCCCTGAGAGCATGCTCCGCCAGCCGACCGGTGACAAAATGCACGGACTTCCCCTGGACCTCGAAACGCGTTGGCGTGGCATTCATCCCGTCACACCTTGTTGATCATTAGTGCTCATAGCGAAACCCTCCGTTGACCGGGATCACCTGTCCGGTGACAAAGGCCGCTGCCGGTGAAGCCAGGAAACGCGCCACGGTTGCCACGTCCTGGGGTGTACCCCAGCGTTGCAGCAATGCCTCCCCAACAGCACGCTCCTGCCAGGCGGCAGATGCCTGTTCTCCCCAGGCCGTCTTGATCCATCCGGGTGCCAGGCAGTTCACACGCACCTCGGGAGCCAGCGACTGGGCCAGGCTGCGACTGAAAGACATCACCGCTCCCTTAATGGCAGCAAACATCTCACCGCTGTCACCTCCCATACCCCGTTCTGCCTGGTCCCATCCCACGTTCAGGATAACCGGTGGGTTACCTGGATCTGCGGCTTCCCGCATGCGTTGGCCCACGAGACGACTGAGCCCGATAGTGCCTAGCACATCGACGCGCCAGAGTTGGTCTAACTTTTCTTCAAAAGAATGATCTACCCTGGTGCCGGTAAGCACATCCACGCCGGCATTATTGATCCAGATATCAACTCCCTGTTGCCATTGCCAGGCTGCTTCCACGAACGGCTCGTAACCATCCGGGTCAGCCAGGTCCGCCTTGATGAACCGTGCCTGGCGTCCCAGTTGCTGGATCTGCTGAACGATTTCAGCGGCAGCATCTTCACTCTGCCAGCCGTGCACCAGCACATCCGCACCGCCACCAGCCAATTCCAGGGCAATCGCGGCGCCCACACCACGCGACGATCCCGTGACAACGGCAACGCGTCCGGTTAAATCCCGGGCCGAAAACTGCCCGGTGATTTCTCTGGAAGAAGGCATGGTACGACACTTCGCGACAAGAGGCTTTCAATGGTCAATGGCGATCTCCCCTGATGATATCATCACCATCCTTCGTTGTCCCGCGGGCTCCCCTGTTGAAAGCTTATTCATAGAGCCAAATCAGTGAGAATCCGCTATGATTCAGGGCTGTTCACCGCCCCACCGCTGACTCGCAGCGAGCCAGCCTGGCCTGTTGCAATACGGATCATCATGAACACGGCGACCTTAACTAACCAAACCGCCAACATGGCCTTTGCCTTTCGTGGTTACAACACAACCAACCTGGGCCGCAGCCACGAGTTGCTCGAGCATCCCGTTTATGGTTCGATCGTTCGACAAAAGCTACAACAGGCCAGTACGTGCTGTGCAAACATCACCGGTAACCCGGTCGACCTGGTGAGCCGGGTGCAACAGCAACGGGAGACAGACCTGGCGTCCTACGATGAAGCCGTGGCGATGATTGTTGCCATGGAACTGGCTCAGGTGGAACTGCTCGAGTCGTTCTTTGATATTTCACTGGCATCCAGTCAACTCTGTTTCGGTTACAGCCTTGGCGAAATCGTGGCCCTGGCTGCTGGTGGCGTCATGTCCATGGAAGATGCCCTGACCGTCCCGGTCTCCCTGGCCCGCGACTGCGTGGCACTGGCTGACCAGGTAACACTGGGGATCCTATTATCGCGAGGAGCTCCGCTGTCCGTTGAAGATGTCACGCGAGGTTGCCTACATATCAACGCGGAGGGCCGGGGCGTGGTCGGCCCATCTGCCTACCTGTCTCCCAACTCCATGCTGCTGATGGGACAACATGATTCACTGGATCGGCTCCAGGCCTGGCTCAAGGAACACCATCCTGGCTCGACCAGCTTGCGCAAGAACAAGCAACAGTGGCCACCGTTACATACACCGATCATGTGGGAGCGGCAAATACCTGACCGGGCTGCACATCTAATGCACACGCTCTCTGGTGGTTTTTCAGCCCCACAGCCCAAGATCCTGTCACTGGTGACAGGAACGGCTGCTTATAACAACAACAACGCCCGGCAAGTACTGCGCAAGTGGATCGACCATCCCCAGCGTCTTTGGGACGTGGTGTACGAGGTCCTTTCTACCGGGATCGAAACCATTGTTCACGTGGGCCCCAAGCCGAACATCATTCCATCGACATTCCAGCGACTGCAGGACAATGTTGAATCGCAGACAGAAAACAGCATCGGTATGAGAGCCCTCTCTGCTGCTGTCAGCCGTCCCTGGTTACAGAGCATCCTCCCGGAACGACTGGGGCTCTTGCGTGCACCACTTATTGAACACATCATCCTGGAGGATTGGTTACTGGACCATGCCGAGGAAGCGAACGGGAACTAATCGAAAGCCAGGCGTGGTCCTGGCCAGGGTTCGTACTCAAGGTTCCCCGGGCGATGCTTCCATCTCCAGATGCAAACGGTAACAGGCGATTTCATCCACACTGCGGACCAGCAACTGGTCACCGTACAGGCACAGGGTTGCCCAGCATTGCCCCTGCAACGCCTGGAATTCACCCTGCAACTGGAGCCCCGCTGGGGACAGGGCGACGAGATATAGTTTCCCCTGTTCCGAAAGCACCAGGAGTTGCCGACCGACTCGCAACACCTGGCCATGGCCATATCGTCCTCGCTTCCAGCGACGTGCACCATCCTGCAGGTCAACACATTCCAGGATTCCATCCGACAAACCGTAGGCAAATCCATCCAGGACGGCGACGTTGGTAAACTTGGTCTTCAACACAGCTGGATTTGTCCAGGTCGGGTTTACCACGTAGCGATGCGTCCCTGCTTTCCCGGCAGCGGGTTCCACGTGCAGCATCATCGCCCCCTGTTGGTATCCCTTGGACAGCAGGATCCGATCGGTCGTCACGGCCACGGGCTGGGAAACCGTGGCAGCGCCATTGCTTTGCCCAGGCCATGCGTGTTCCCACAACAGCTCTCCGGTCTGCAGATCATGTCCACTCACCGTGTCTTCATTGACACTGACAACCTGGCGTTTTCCTCCCAGCGTCATAATGGTTGGCGAACTATAACTCACCTGCCGATCACCGCTGCGCCAAAGCATTTTCCCGGTCTGTTTGTGCAGGGCAACGAGCGAGGTCAGCGTACCACCTGGTGCACCACCCAGTGGGATGATCACCTGGTCAGCCACCAGCAGAGGCGAGGCACTGCGACCCCAGGCAACGGCCTTCAAATCAGCGACCGGATCCGTTGCTGCCAACTTCAACAGGTCCTGTTGCCAAACCAGGGTGCCATCCTCACCACTCAAACAGCGGAGTATTCCGGTTGCCCCCAGTGCGTAGACGTTACCTTCAGCAATGGTCGGGGTACTGCGAGGTCCAACTCCTCCCAGGAACGTTTCATGGCGTGCCTCCAGCACGTGTTTCCAGCACAGTTTTCCAGTGTTGATCTTGTAGCAGGTGACCCATTCCTGCTGGTCCCGTTGCTCCATGGTGACCGCATATCCATTGACTGCTGAAAACCCGGACCAACCCTGGCCGACACCCTGGGACCAGAGCTTCACCGGCGGACGAGCCTGCCAATCAGGATACACCAGCAGGTTCTCCACGGCCGCGGTACGCGAGGGCCCCAGGAACTGGGGAAAATCAGCCGGTGTAACTGTGACGAGATCGACAGCCTCGTGACTGGGCTCATCGAGTTGACTGGCAGCTGCCCAACGAAACTTAAGCCGTGGAACCAGCTCCCCATTGACACCTTCAAACTGAAACAATGCCGTCACCAGGGCCAGGCACAACAGGACCGCTCCCGCTAATCGCAAACGCCAGGCACGACAACAGTGATTGGAAAAAAGGAACCATCCCAACACGCTGCCGATGGCCAGCAGCATCACCGTGAAACTAATGGCATGCCCGATTGCATGGTCTCGCCTGGAAAACCAACTCAACGCCCCTAGTGCCAGCAAGGGCGCTCCGAGGCACACGATCCAGATCCAGCGCGGCAACCGCCGCGGATGAGTACCGTCGACCCCAGTCGGCTGCGAAACCTGCTGCCCGGTTTCCTCCGGCGGCGGGGGTTGGCGTACCTGCTTCATCATCAATTCCGATCACAATGCGACTGGCCGGGGAGTACTCCGTTTTTTTCAGCAGTCATGAAACCTCGGTGAAAAACGGGGGATTCCCACTTCCAGGACCTGGTAAAGACAGCCGTCCCGTTGAAAACTAAATCCTGAAGACGTAAAACACGAGGACTGCCGATCATCGTAATACCGGTTGGCTGGCAAGGCAACTGACATTTGAGCTTCACGCCGACGATGTTGGCCAGGACTTCTCCTTTCTGCAAGGATTTGAGCATGCGAATTGAGACCATTGAAATACATCCCCTGCTGGGCGGTACGGTCGATGGAGGATGGCCTGATGGCCATGAGCCCGAGGACGATCTCCATACCCTGATCGAAGTTGTTACCGACGAGGGATTACGTGGCGTCGGCAGCATCTTTACTTCTTCATCACTGGTAACCGCCGGCCTGGAAACCTTGCGCCCGTTATGGCAGGGAGAAGCAGCGCTGGAACCTGAAAGAGTTAGTGAAAAACTCAGGCAAAGCAGCTTCTGGCAAGGCCGCGGCGGTACGCTCGAACATATTATTTCAGGAATCGACATCGCCCTCTGGGACCTGCTTGGAAAAGCGTGCAAACAACCTGTCGCGCGCCTCCTGGGTGGTTACTATCGTCAACGAATTCGACCCTACGCCTCGATCCTGTTCGACGAACCGGAGATCCTGGCCGAACGACTGCGGGGAGTTATCGAACGCGGTTTCCGGGCCGTCAAGCTGGGCTGGCGTCCATTCGGGCGACGCAATGCAGCCTTTGATGAATTACTGATGCAAACAGCACGTGATGTTGCTGGGCCGGAAATCGACCTGCTGGTTGATGCCGGCGGTAGCGAACAATTCTGGCCCCATCGTTACAAGTGGGCACTGCGAACCGCCCAGATGCTGCATGCCTACGATGTAGGCTGGTTTGAAGAAGCGTTGGCTCCCGATGACCTGGCTGGTTACATCCAGCTCAGACGCCATGCCCCTTTACCAATCACCGGGGGAGAGGTATTGACGCGCCGACAGGCTTTTTTACCCTGGATCGAACAAGGCGCCCTGGACATCGTGCAACCGGATGCCACCAAGTGTGGTGGTTTAAGCGAGGCACGACGCATCGCCTGGACCGCTCACGATCACCATATCGGATTTGTCAGCCACGGTTGGAATACGGCCATCGGACTGGCCGCTGATCTGCATCTGGCAGCAGCCATTCCCGTGGCTCAATACGTCGAGTACCTCACGCCGGCACCCTATATTGACCAGATTATCCAGCAACCATTCGCGCTCGATGACGAAGGATACCTGGCAATTCCCACGACGCCAGGACTAGGCATCGACCTGGATCGTGATGCACTGAAGCAATTCGCACTCCCCTCCTGAACCAACCTGGACTTTCCTCAGGAAGCGCGACGCATCGCAGCCCTTTGCTGACATGTTCGGCAGCGACACCTGTAGGTATGCGCCTCAGCTCCGTCGATCCGACGACGCCATTTCTGCAATTCAATGGTGACCGCAACTGGCTCGACCAGGTCAGGCTTCCGCCGAGGTCGGCGCATCAACCAGGTCCCTGCAGCCAGACCCAGGACTCCCGTCAGGATGAAATAAACCATGGCATCAACCTATCTATCAAATCACCTGCCCAGAGACCGGTGAAAATTCACAATCCTGCCAAACGCTGAGAGGGAAAATAGCCCTCATCGATAGGATCGACTGCCTGAAACTGCTAGCTTAAACCATTCCCCCCCAAAAGCCCCTGATTCCGGGAAAATGGGCCGGTCAAACCAATGACACCGCAGGACCAACCCGTTATGCTATGAAAAGGAATCAGGAGCGGGACAGATGGCCGCTGATTTACCTGCGGGTAAATTGGAGGAAAGTCCGGGCTTCATAGGGCACGATGGTCGGTAACGCCGACCGGCCGCAAGGCTAGGGAAAGTGCAGCAGAAAGCAGACCGCCACCATCCCCACCAACTGGTGAGAGTGGTGGTAAGGGTGAAACGGTGAGGTAAGAGCTCACCAGCAGTCGGGGTGACCCGGCTGGCTTGGCAAACCCCATCGGAAGCAAGGTCAAACAGGAAGCAGACGGTACCTTGGTACCGGCGCGGATTGGCTCCGATCCGCTATCGACTTCCGGGTAGACCGCTTGAGGCACCGAGCAATCGGCGTCCCAGATAAATGGTCATCCCCGGATGCAATCAAATCGACTGCATCCGGAGACAGAACCCGGCTTACGGCCCGCTCCTGGTCCCTATTTCATATAAAATCACTGCCGGCAGAGGCCACCGCTGGCTCAGCAGACCAGGTCATCATCGATAACCTGCAATAACTTGGAAATACAGAGTTTATTCATACTGGTTTTCATATCACCAGCCTCTGCCATCAAAGCATGATGCAGGCTCTCGGGCAGTCGCACGGTAATCACCCGCGTTACTTCTCGTTCTGGCTTGGAACGCTTGTTCAACTGGTCCCTCAAACGGGCCATAATGCGCTGGATTTCATGGTATTCCGGCATCTGCTTGAAAGCTGAACGTTGCTCACGCCCTGGAAACAGTTGCTCTACAACCCCACCCGTCCCCATCATGCCACGGAAAAACGTTTCCCAATCGGAAACCTGGCGAGCCATTTCCAGTGCCATATGAACGGCCTCTCGCTTCCGCTCTTCCAATGTCCCGGTAACTGGCATGCCGATCGCTTGACTCACAGCGGCGACTCGTTCCTGAGTCACGGGAGCCTGGCCCAACAAGGGCTCTACCTGCTGACTTGTTTGCTGCGTTACCTGCTGTCCTGCCTGCTGTCCTGCCTGCTGTCCTGCCTGGCTGTTTTGCATTCCATCCATCATGATTCATTCCCCGACGTAGAAATTCTTGACGACCGTTGCCCCAGTGGCCGCGGTACTATCTGCATCATGCAGGTTGAGTCAAATGTAAAGTGCATCTACTTGAAGTGCTTGCACTTACGTCACAACAGCAAGCGTGCCTGTTTTCTGTGCAACACCGCGCGGCAAGTCGGCAGCGGGCCATGTGCCCAATAAGCAGGCACTTCTTGCAGTCGCAATTACCAAGTGTCCAAGAGGAGATTTTCAGAGAGGGAACGACATTTTTATGGACATTCCAGTGCGACAGCAGGGCGTGCTGTCAC
This sequence comes from Pirellulaceae bacterium, assembly GCA_046583055.1. Lineage (GTDB taxonomy): Bacteria > Planctomycetota > Planctomycetia > Pirellulales > Pirellulaceae > JAZADA01. The sequence goes on from JAYGDH010000380.1 coordinate 23,078, forward strand.
ATTGCGTAAGCCAGAAAGTCTGAGTGAATGTGCGCCCGTTCATGCTGGCTGCTGGCAGCCAGCATGATTCGTCAAGAGAGCGTCTGACGGACTTTGAGCAGTAATTTATGAGTCGCCTCGATCCCGGCATACTCGCCCAACTTACCACCCTCATATTCAATCCCGACATAGCCATGGTAACCGGCTGCCAGGACGATCTTCATCATTTTGACGTAGTCGGTATGAGTTTCATTTCCCTGCTTATCAAAATCATGGCTCTTGGCACTTACCGCTTTGGCAAACGGCATGGTCTCTTGCACGCCTTGATATCGATCGTAATCACGAAAGTTACCAAAGTCGGGCAAAGTACCGCAGTTTTTCTCCTTGACCTGCTTAATGGTCGCTGCCAGCCATTTTCCATTCGAGGAAAGGCCGCCGTGGTTTTCCACGATGACACTGAGCCCCTGGGGGGCAGCAAATTGGCTCAGGCGTCTCAATCCATCGGCAGCTCGCTTCATCTGCTCGTCATAGGTACCACCGGAGGCTGCATTCACTCGGATCGCATGACAGCCAAGAAACTTGGCCGCTTCGACCCAACGATAATGGTTTTCAACGGCCTGGGTACGTTTTTTCTCATCGGGATTACCCAGTTGTCCTTCTCCATCAACCATGATCAACAG
>JAYGDH010000443.1:0-16826 GCA_046583055.1 Pirellulaceae bacterium
TGACGCTGACCTGCGCGGGGCAACCTGCCAGGCGCTTGGCAAACTGGGACCGGCAGCCAGTTCGGCACGGCAACGCCTTCAGCAGTTGGCCAACCAGGACCCGATCGATTTCGTGCGACAGGCAGCGCAACAGGCTGCTCGGCAACTGGACTCTCCAGAGTAAAGTAAGGGAGAGGCTGCGGTCCACTAGTTGGCCGGTGCCGTGGCCGCTTTCCAGGCGGCCAGCACGTGCTCGGCGATCTCGGGAACCTGCACACCCTGGTTGACCTGGGCAAATACAAAGGGCCCATCACCTCGCATCTTCTTGCTGTCCCGCTCCATGACCGACAGGTCGGCACCAACAGCCTCGGCCAGGTCAATCTTGTTGATGACCAGCAGGTCCGACTGCGTGATTCCAGGACCTCCCTTGCGTGGTATCTTGTCACCACCAGCCACGTCGATCACGTAGATCGTGTAATCGGCCAGCTCGCGACTGAAATCAGCCGCCAGGTTGTCACCACCGGACTCCAGGAAAAGCAACTGCGGGGCAAGTGCCTCGGTCATCTCTTCCAGGGCCAGCAGGTTGCCGGAAATATCTTCCCGGATGGCGGCATGAGGACATCCACCTGTCTCAACGGCCGTAATCCGTTCGGTCGGTAAGGCCTCGTTCCGAATCAGGAACTCGGCGTCCTCGCGAGTAAAGATATCGTTGGTCACGACCCCCAGCTGATATGTCTCACGCAGGGCCTTGCAAAGAGCCAGCAACAGGGCGGTCTTGCCAGTACCTACCGGGCCCCCCACCCCGACGGTGAAGGAACGCTGCTGGTAATCTCGCTTCACCAGCGGTTTCCCACGCTCCATGAACAGCCCGGGGTGGTCCAGGTGCTCATGCTCGTGATCGTGGGAATGATCGTGATCGTGCGAATCGTGCATCAACATGCTCCTTGTGTACGGCCCGTCAAATCCAGCTGCCCCTTCAGTATAGAGCAGTCCCCTCAACTCTGGAACAAGCGGCTATACAAGCGATCCTGGGTTCCCTGGAAAATTTCCAGCAAGGGAGCTGTCTGAATAACGTCGTCCAGGGATCGTGAGCTTCCCTGGCGAAAGACCTCTTCCGCAAAGGGAGACAACTGGTACTGCAGCGCCTGGCCTCCCAGCGGGCCAATGACGTGCAGCCGCACGGCACTGGAAATTAACGACCTGAGTAACTGGAACAGGAACATCCGGCTGGCCTGTTCAGCCGAGACAATCAGCGCCTCGGTCACGGCCGCCCAGACCGGGACCTGGTGCGATGGCAACCCCTGCTCTCGAATCGCCTGTTTGAGCGCCTTGAGCCGCGGTAAATCGAATGCCGAGATAGAACTGGCCAACAAGGCCCGTCCCTGGTTCCGGCTGGCACGGTTGGCCACATGATTGCTGAGCAGGGCCTCGGACAACTGGTCCAGCTCGGCAAAGGGCTGTTCCTGGCGATGCAGGGCATTGACGATCGGAACCGCGCTACGCCCCGCCTGCACGAGGCTGTCCCGGATAAACAACTCCAACGCATCGGGAGACTCCAGTTCACCCCATTGAACGGCAGCTTCCAGGCCCGCGGAATGGGCAAAACCACCGCTGGGAAAGGCAGAATCGACCAGCTGCCAGATCAACCAACTGTCTCTCGGTTGTTCAGCAATCATTAAATCCTCCCCAGCTTACCTATTTTCGTTAAGCCAGACACGTTCACTTTTTAGAGATAGAAAACCAAAACAGCCACCAGATTTAACGCCAATACCTAAAGACAAAGGGTTGTAACCTTCGATCCTTTTATACAGCGGTTCCAGCGCCAGTTGTGGGCACTGTAACAGCGATAACGTTGTTTAAGCAAGTCCCCGCAATAGGGCCTGCAACGATATTAAGGCGGTATTTTCAGGGGACCTATAGTCGGTCATCAGACAACTACCATTTTTCATAGTTATGGAGAACAAGAGATGGTTAAGAAGAACTTTACATGGTTTTTGCCTGTGCTGGCGATTACCTTAGTATGCATGGGACAAGCGTTTGCTCAGGACACTGAGTTGACATCAATCAAGGTCGCCGAGGACAAAGCCGCTGACAAGGACGCCTGCGACAAGGGCTGTTCCTTCGAATGGGGTGAAGACACCTGGTTGACCGTCGGAGCCGGCTTGCGAACGAGCTTTCGCAAGAACCGTGTCGCAGACACTGGCGGCATCATGGGCCCTTACGACAACAACTTCAACATTGACAATGCTCGCGTTTACCTGAATGGTCGCGGACACGATTGCCTGGGATTCGAGTTCAACCTCGATATCGATAACGCCCAGGGGTTCCGAACCGCCGTGCCGAATTCGCATGATGGTGACAACCTCCATGGCGGTGGCGTTCGCGTCCTGGATGCGATTGTCAAGTTCGAGTTCAGTGACCTGGTCAACATCTGGATGGGGCGCATGCTTCCTCCCAGTGACCGCACTAACCTTTCCGGTCCGTTCTACATGAACAGTGGCTGGGATTTCCCCTTTACTCAATTCGGCTACAACAACATCTTCCAGGGCCGTGATGATGGGGCAACGATCTGGGGTCAACTCGGTGGTGGTGCTGTCAAGTACCAGGTTGGTGCCTTCGAAGGCGCAAACGACAGCCTCGTTGAGACGCAGGGTAACGGCGCCGGTGGTACTGACGACCTGATGGTCGCTGGTCGGTTCACCCTGAACTTGCTCGATCCCGAAGCTGGCTACTACAATTCCAGCACGTATCATGGTGAAAAAGACATTCTCGCAATCGGGTATGCCTTCAATCACCAGGACAATTCCATCGGGGCAGCGGCATACGAAGCCTACTCCTTCGACGTGTTGTACGAAACGACTCTCGGTAACGGTGGCGTTGTTACCCTCGCCGGTGCGTATTACGATTTCGTAAACAGCGCACTCAATGCCAATGACGGTCGCAGCTACTTCACAGAAGCCAGCTACCTGACCGCTCGTGATTTTGCCCTGGGATGCTGTGTCTCTGGTAAGATCGCACCATTCTGGCGACACCAGGAGTTCCGTCGTGACGGTGGCCAAATCGACCGTCGAACCGACTATGGTTTCCACTACGTCATGTTCGGACATAACGCCCGAGCGACGTACGTGTACAGCCAGGACCGACCCTCCGGTGACACGAACAGCACCGACGGTGACAGTCACATCATTGGTGTACAACTCCAGTACTAGGCTACTGAGTTAACCAAGTCGATCTTGAGGAGCCTCGTCCCCTGCAAAGGGAACGAGGCTCCTCTTTTTTCTTGGCCGAGGCGGGAATTCAACCCGACCGAGCGGCAAGCCGCTCCCCAGCCCCCCTGCTGCAGAGGGGATTTTCAACCTGGGCTACCAAACCTGGCTGCCCGGAACCACCTACCCTGAACACGGCACTCTTTTGCCCATAGTCTAGGCAACGGTCGCTCCCTGTCTGGGCAACACATCTCCGGCCGATCGAACCATTTCTTTTTTGCTCGATCTCAAGTCATGTTCTGGCTTGAAGTTATGCCCAGTCACTCAAAATAAATTATCTCGCTGGTATCGAATTTGCGACTGGGAACAGGTGAACAAAATAGTTTTTGTGGCTGATAACGTTCAGCCACGCTCAATTTGCTTCACTTTTTATTCACAAAGGCGGGGGTATCCAACCATGAAGAAAAGTATTTGGTATGTGTTAATGCTGAGTTTCCTGTTAGTCGCCAATGGTTGTGGCGGCAAGAAAGCGCCAGAAGGTGGCAACGAAACTGGCGGTACGGAAGAAGGTACCGAAGAGGGTACGGAAGAAGGTACGGAAGAAGGTACGGAAACCTCCTCCGCCCTGGAGATCAAGCCTGACCCGTCGATCAAGTTCGCCGGATCCGTCAAGAGCAAGGATCTTCCCGATGCCAGCGAGGGTCGCGTCACGGACGATCCGATTGAAGCCGCTTATTACGGCGTCTACGTTTGGAAACAGGCCGTGGAAAAGGCCAAGTCCTTTGACGTCGACAAGGTACGCGAGGCGGCTTACGGTCTCGAGTTCGACGCACCGGGGGGTCGCAAGAAGATGCACGCCTCGAACCAGCACGTTCACAAGCCGGTTTATATCGGTGAAATCAAGAAGAATGGCCAGTTCAAGATCGTCGACGGTCTCGATGGCCTGGTCTCACCTGACTCTTACAGCAGTTACCTGCACGAAAAGGGAAAAGAACCCGCCCCGACCGGTGGTAACAAGGGTGGTGATTATCCCACTCCGGACGTTACGGAAACCGAGGTCAAGATTGGTATCCTGCACTCCCTGAGTGGCACGATGGCGATTTCTGAAACTTCGCTGAAAGACGTTGTTCTCTTCGCCGTTGAAGAAATCAACGCTGCCGGTGGCGTGTTGGGTCGCAAGATCGTTCCCGTCATTGAAGATCCGGCCAGTGATTGGCCCCTGTTTGCCGATAAGGCGAAGAAGCTGATCACCGAGGATCGCGTGGCAGTCGTTTTTGGTTGCTGGACATCGGTTAGCCGCAAGTCGGTATTGCCGGTTTTCGAGGCCAACAATGCTCTTCTCTTCTACCCCGTGCAATACGAGGGTGAAGAACAGTCCAAGAACGTCTTCTACACGGCCGCTCCCCCGAACCAGCAGTTGAATCCGGCTGCTGCCTACATGCTGGAGCAGGGCTACGAGAAGTTCTTCCTGCTGGGAACGGACTACGTCTTCCCGCGAACGGCCAACAAGGTGCTGAAAGCCTACCTGAAGGCTCGCGGTATTCCCGATGAGAACATCATCGAGGAATACACACCTTTCCATCACCAGGATTACCAGACGATGGTACAGCGAATCAAGGAATTTGCCGCTTCCGGCGATGCCTGCGTGCTGTCCACCATCAATGGCGACAGCAACGTTCCTTTCTACAAGGAATTTGCGAACCAGGGTTTAACTTCCGCCGATTGCCCGATCATGGCTTTCTCGGTTGCAGAAGATGAACTACGAGCCATGGACGTGCCGCCGCTGGTAGGCCACCTGGCTGCCTGGAACTACTTCCAGAGTCTCGATACACCCGAGAATCAGAAGTTCGTTCAGGCGTTCAAGAAGTTCTGTAAAGAAAAAGGCTTGAAGTAAGCCATTCGAATCGATCTGTTGCCCGGTGCCGTGCCCATGGCACGGCACCGAGGTGACTGTCGGTTGACTTTTCATTTTCAGGAAACATCGGGTACGGCCAGCCGCGCCATGATCATTCCTGACCGCAAACCGCGCTGCCCACGGGCCACGCGGTCTTGTTCATTTTAGCCTACTCCCCGTGCGTGAGATGAAATGGTATCTTTGCATCCGGGGCAGTGAAACAGATTCTTTCACCCCGTATTCACACGTTTCATGAAACTGGACATCAGAGAAGGATCGTTTGCGAATGCGGCCAGTCAGCGATCAACGATCCCTCCTGCGATACGCCTGCTGGACCCTCTTTTTTTTACTTGGGCCCACTGCTTCCAGCTGGGCCGATGACACCGAGATCTACCGTCAACTGGATGTTCTCAAGAGCCGCAACACCAAGCAGCGGCAGGCAGCGATGCAGGCCCTGGGCAAAACGGGTGATGCTCGCCTGGCCAAGTTCTTTCGCTCCTATACCGAAGGCACCGTTTATCTCTGGACCGACCAGGATCGCATCGTGGTCTGTGACGAGTTTGTCAGGCGTGGAGACCGCAGCCTGGCACCCCTGCTCGATCCCCTGACACGCGAGCCACTCGAGGATGGCAAGGAAGTCAATCCAGACGACCTGGAGGAACTGGGGCCGGCCACGCGCGAACGTCGCATGGTCGCCAATATCCTGCGCTTCCTGGAAGATTTTGGGTCACCGGATAAAAAGAAACGGCTGGCAGCGGTCCAGCGATTCGGTAACAGCCGGAATCCTGTCTTCCTGGAACCCCTGCAGGAAGTCGCCAAGTCAGACAGCAGCAAGAAAGTACGACGCGCCGCCCACGAGAGTGCCCTGCTGATCCGGATCAGCGGCAACATCCGTGGCCAGAAAACGTCCGATCGCCGCCAGGCTGCTGAGGCACTGCAACTGGTTCGCAGCCTGCGGGGCAGCAGCGTTATGAAAGACCTGCTGAAGCGTGGCAAGCTCGCCAAGGATCTTCGTGCCACGTTTGCAACGGCGGTTGAGTCCATTGATAAATATCACTACTGGGTACGCAAGGTCCAGGACCTTGTTAACGGGATCTCCCTGGGGTCCATCCTGGTCCTGATGGCACTGGGCCTGGCCATTATCTTTGGCCAGATGGGGGTCATCAACATGGCCCATGGCGAATTGATGATGGTCGGCGCTTATGCGGCGTACGAGATGCAGGAGCTCTTTGGGCATCGCCCACCGGATGATCCCAACGACTGGTACTTCGTGGCTGCTTTCCCGGTTGCTTTCCTGGCCGCAGGCCTGGTCGGCTACTTGATGGAGCGGCTGGTCGTTCGCCACCTGTATGGTCGCCCCCTGGACACGCTCTTGGCAACCTGGGGGATAGGCCTGATCCTGATCCAGACAGCTCGCGTTCGGTACGGGGATAACATTGGGCTGAGCAGTCCGGAAACGCTGGTGGGAAGCATGGAACCGATTACCGGCCTGGTACTGGGTTACGGTCGATTCTTCGTGGTGATCATGGCAGCAGCCTGCGTGCTGGCCATTCACGTGCTCTTCAAGTACACCAGGTCAGGCCTGTTGATTCGAGCCACGGTCCAAAACCGCGACACGGCCAACAGCCTGGGCGTGAACACGCGCCGGGTCGATGGGCTGACATTTGCCCTGGGCAGCGGGTTGGCAGGCATTGCCGGCTGCTCACTCATCTGCGTCTACGGCAGCGTGACTCCGGACATGGGACAGAATTTCATCGTCGATTCATTCCTGGTCGTGGTCACCGGGGGCGTGGGCGAATTGGCGGGCGCCGTCTGGGCAGGCCTCGGACTGGGTGTCATCAACAAGTTTTTCGAGCCGATGTTTTCCAAGAACGGTGTGATGTGGGCCAAGGTCTTGATCCTGCTGATGGTCGTCTTCTTCATTCAATGGCGACCCGCGGGTCTCTTCCCACCCAAGGGGAGGCTTGCCGATGACTGATCAACTGGGTGATTTTCGTTTACCAGAAACCAGGCAACAAAGGCGGCGGCGTTACCTGGTCCTGGCCCTCGTGATGAGTGTTGGGCTGATCCTGCTGCCCGGGCTCTACTCCACGAACCGTCTTGAAATCAATGTGCTCAGTCGGCTCGGCCAGTACATGTGCTATGCCATCCTGGCCATCAGCCTGGACCTGATCTGGGGTTACACCGGGTTACTTTGCCTCTGCCAGGCACTCTTCTTTTGCCTGGGTGGCTATGCCATGGGAATGTACCTGGCCCACCACGGGGGCCCGGAGGGAAACATTGGTTTACATCTCTGGGGAAAAATTCCTGGCTGCCTGTTTGTTGTAGATTCAAGCGTGTCACTGATACCCGTACCCTGGTTCTGGAAACCGTTCTGGACCCTGCCCATAACCCTTCTGCTGGGCGTTATCATCCCGGGTATCGTGGCGGGGATCATCGGTTTCTTTGTCTTTCGCAGCCGGGTTCGTGGCGTCTTTTTTGCCATCCTGACCCAGGCCATCGCGCTGGCAGCGCTAACGGTTTTCAACATGAATGAAGTCAAGCTCTGTGGAACCAACGGGCTGACCAATTTCGATCGGGTCATTCTCAGTTCCCAGGAACAGATCGACATTACCTGGAAGGAAGGAAAAACGGGCAATCAACAACTGTCCACCGACGTCAAGAACACCCTGGTCGAGTACTGCAACACGAGCAACCAGCAGTACCAGGCAAGGTACTGGCTGCGATTCCAGGATAAAAACGATGATGACATGATCAGCCGTGAAGAATCCATGCGCGTGACGAAGGAACGCTTCGAGGCTAGTGACACCAGCAAGGATGGCCAACTGGACGAAGCCGAGTTGCTGATACTCTGCAAAAACCTGGCAACGAAGGCCACCAGCGAGAACCAGGTCGAGCAACGGGTCGTCATGTCCGAGACGGTAACCGGTTTTCGTGTCACGGTAACCCGCGACGTTCATCCGAATCAAACCCTTGAGCAGATCGACAATTCCAAGCTGCCAGACGGAAACACGATCCTCGGTTCGATCACTGACACGGAACTGGTCGGATACAAGCTGGATGACAACCGGGTCAAGCTGGGACTTTACTGCATCACCTTCCTGGCCATGATGGCTGTCTACCTTGTTTGTCGAATGCTGGTCCAGTCACGGCTGGGGCGGGTCCTGGTGGCCGTCCGGGACAACGAAAGTCGCCTGCGCTTTGCCGGCTACCGGCCATACCAGTTCAAGGTCTTCGTATTCGCGGTCAGTGCCATGATTGCGGGGGTGGGAGGGATTCTTTACACACCACAAAAGCAGATCATTACCCCCAGCGATCTAAAAGTTACTGCCTCCATCCTGGTGGTCATCTGGGTGGCCGTGGGAGGCCGTGGCACGCTGGTTGGAGCTATCCTCGGAGCCCTTCTCGTCAACCAGACATTTTACTTTTCAACATCCCAGCGCGAGATTTTCTGGTTCCTCAAGGACGTACTCCCCGAGAACATTTACGCCTACACGGTCTGGCAGCCCACTTACTGGCCATTCATCATGGGTGGCCTGTTCGTCAGCGTGGTCCTCCTCTTTCCGACCGGCCTGATGGGACTGGGCCCCCGGTTGAAAGCCTGGTTACAAGGGCTGAAAAAGTCAGAAACAAGTGCCCAGGATGCTGCAGACGAGCTCGACCCTCGCTTCGAAGCCGAGGGGAAATCCGGGCTCCAGGAGAGGCTGCGTCGTATTCGGAGTATCCAGCGGCAGCACGACGAGATGCATGAACTGAATAAAGACATCCTCAGCGTGGACGACCTGACCGTGGTCTTTGACGGTTTCAAGGCCCTGGATATCAAGCACTACGGGATACCCCACTACCAACTCAATGTCATCATCGGCCCCAACGGCGCCGGCAAGACCACCCTCTGCGATGTGATCAGTGGCAAGACGCCACCCACGACCGGCAAGGTGACGTTTGCAGACCGTAACATTACCAACTGGCCGGAATCCCAAATCGCTCGCCTGGGCGTGGGACGCAAGTTTCAGACCCCGTCAATTTTCGATGGCCTGACCGTGACCCAGAACATGGAACTGGCATTACCCAACTGGCAACAGCTGACACGCAACGTGATCGGTCGTATTTCCAGCGAGGAAGAGGACCGCATTGCCAATCTCCTGAAACGCGTCCGGCTAGACGATGATGCCAATCGCCTGGTCCGTTCACTGAGCCACGGGCAACGGCAGTGGCTGGAAATCAGCATGCTAATCCTCTCCTCGCCCCAGTTGTTGCTGGTCGACGAGCCCGCGGCGGGATTGACCGACGAGGAAACCGTCCTCACCGCGGAACTGCTACTGGAACTCCAGGAAGAACACAGCATTATCGTGATCGAACATGACATGGATTTCGTTCGCCTGCTAAACGCACCGGTCACCGTACTCAACGAGGGCATCATCATGGCCCAGGGATCCATGGAAGAAGTCCAGGCCAACGAGAAAGTCGTGGAAGCTTACCTGGGACGCTAAAGTAACGGGTCCCCATTGCCAACTTTTAACTCCGGGAATTCAGAATTCATACCATGTTAACGGTCGACAACGTTTCCTTCTCGTATGGCTCTATCCGCACCCTGCAGGATGTCTGCATGTCCATGAATGCCGGCGAGATAACCTGCATCATGGGACGTAACGGTGTTGGCAAGACCACCCTCTTGAAAAATATCATGGGACTACTGCAGGCATCCCAGGGATCAATTCAACTGGGGACACTGGACGTCACCAGCCTCGCTGCGCACCGGCGTGCCAAGGCCGGGCTGGGACTTGTTCCCCAGGGACGGCAGATCTTTGCCAAGCTCACCGTGGAAGAAAATCTCAAGGTGGGCTTGCAGGCCAATCCACAACGGGGCGCCACGATTCCCGGTCATGTTTACGAGATCTTTCCCGTGCTCCAGGAAATGAAAAGACGCATGGGAGGAGACCTCTCCGGGGGACAACAGCAACAACTGGCCATTGCCCGGGCGCTGGTCGGTGATCCCAAGGTCCTGTTGCTGGACGAACCTACCGAGGGGATTCAACCCAATATTATTCAACAGATCGGCGAAGTTCTTCAGGACCTGGCCTCCCAGTCCGGGATAACCATTATCCTGGTCGAGCAATACCTGGATTTTGTCCGTGAATTCGGGGACCGCTTCTACATCATGAACCGCGGTCGCGTGGTTGCTGATGGCACCACCGAGGAACTCACGAATGACCTTGTCAGCCAGCATTTAAGTGTCTAGGAAAACGGTTCACGCGGGGCCCCGTCCAAAGATCGCGAAAGATCCTTCTCATGCCTAAATTGCTCCCTGGACACGGCCTGCTGGAACTGACCCAGGTACGGGAGCGTACCGAGATCACGCATTCCCATGCCACCAACCCACTGAAGCTGATCACTCCCCGCCGGCACGGCTCGGCGGCCTGGGTCTATGCCAGCACATTTGGTGGCGGCCTGGTTGCCGGGGATCAAATCCACCTCGATATGCGACTGACCAGCAATACCACGTGTGTTCTCAGTACGCAGGCCTCGACCAAGGTCTACCGCGATCCGTCGCGCATCGGCTGCCGACAATCGTTGCAGGCGCAGATCGACGATGGGGCCCTGCTGATCTCTGTTCCGGATCCGGTGACCTGCTTTGCCGAATCAATGTACGATCAACACCAGCGATACGACCTGGCCCCCGAGGGCTCGGTGGTGGTGCTCGACTGGCTCACCAGTGGACGTCGAACCCGGGGCGAGAGCTGGGATTTCACGCGCTACCGCAGCCAGATCGACATCTACCAGGACCAGCGTCAACTGATCAGCGATCGACTCTTGCTGGATCCCGAGGATGGTCCCCTGGAAAGTCCCTTTCGTGTCGGTCGGTTCCATTGCCTGGCCGTCGTGATCCTGGTCGGAACGGCACTGGAAGCCGCCGCGACACAGATCCTGGAAGAGGTGGGCAACGCACCTGTCGAGTCAGCAGATTCACTGGTGGAAAGCGTCAGCCCGCTGGCGGGTGGATTAATACTTAGAATTGCAGGAATTACGACTGAACTGGTTGCCGACCGCATTACTCGAAGGTTATGCTTCTTGCAGGAGTTCCTGGGGGAAACCCCCTGGGCCCGCAAGTGGTAAACAAGGAACAACGTCATGCATCTAACTCCACGCGAATCCGAAAAACTGGATCTACATAACGCGGGCTTCCTGGCCCAGAAACGGCTGGCCCGTGGGCTGCGGCTGAATTACCCGGAAACCGTGGCCCTGATCGCCACGCAGTTACTGGAATCCATACGAGATGGCCGCTCGGTCGCCGAACTGATGGACCTGGGTCGACAGTTCCTGGGACGGCGGCAGGTCATGCCGGGAGTGCCCGAAATGATCCCGGAAGTCCAGGTGGAAGGAACCTTTCCCGACGGCACGAAGCTGGTCACCGTGCACCACCCCATTGCCGCCGAGGATGGCAACCTGCAGCTGGCCCTGGCGGGCAGCTTTCTCCCCGTTCCGGACCTGGAAGTCTTTGGCGATCAGTCCGGCGAGAAAGCCGATATCCCGGGCACCTACACAACAGCCGAGGCCGACGTGGAATTGAATGCCGGGCGTGCAACGGTGGACCTGGGTATCACCAACATGGGAGACCGTCCGGTCCAGGTGGGCAGCCATTACCACTTCGTGGAAACCAATCCATCCCTGGAATTCGATCGGGAACAGGCCTACGGAAAACGACTGGATATTCCAGCCGGTACTGCCGTTCGCTTCGAACCTGGTGAAACCAAGACGGTCACGCTGGTCGATATTGCCGGCAACCAGATTATTCGTGGAGGCAACAACCTGGCGGATGGACCCGTTAACGACGAGAACCGGGCGGCCACCCTGGAGCGAATCCAGGCCCAATCGTTTGCCCACAAAAGCAGTCAATAGTTCAACCATTCAACGTTCCCTGTTGCAGGCGCATTATCATGGCATACAAAATTTCACGAGCCGGTTACGCAGACATCTATGGCCCCACGACCGGTGACCGGGTTCGTCTTGGCGATACTTCCCTGCTGCTGGAAGTCGAAAAGGACCACACGGTCTATGGCGACGAATGCAAGTTCGGCGGCGGCAAGGTCCTTCGCGACGGCATGGGGCAGGCCAGCGGCATTTCCCAGGAAGCGGCCCTGGACGTGGTGATCACCAATGCCCTCATCGTCGACTACACGGGAATCTGCAAGGCCGATATCGGCATCAAGGCCGGACGCATCGTCGGCATCGGCAAGGCAGGAAATCCCGACGTGATGGCAGGGGTTGATCCCCAGATGATCGTGGGTGTCACCACCGAGGTCATTGCTGGCGAAGGACTGATCCTGACAGCCGGTGGCCTGGATACGCATATCCACTTCATCTGCCCCCAGCAAGCACTGGAAGCGGTTGCCAGTGGACTGACCACCATGCTCGGTGGCGGTACCGGCCCGGCAACGGGTACCTGTGCCACGACCTGTACCCCGGGTGCTACTCACATCCGCATGATGCTGCAGGCAACCGATGACCTGCCCCTGAACTTTGGTTTCCTCGGCAAGGGTAACTCGGCAAAACCGGCAGGAATCATAGAACAGGTGCTGGGTGGCGCCGTGGGGCTCAAGCTTCACGAGGACTGGGGAACGACACCGGCAACGATTGATTGCTGCCTGACTGAGGCAGAAAAACTGGATGTCCAGGTCTGCATCCACACCGACACGTTGAATGAATCCGGCTTCGTCGAGGATTCGATCGCGGCCTTCAAGGGACGTACCATCCACACCTATCACACCGAGGGTGCTGGCGGTGGCCACGCTCCTGATATCCTGCGCGTCTGCGGCCAGCAAAACGTATTGCCCAGTTCGACGAATCCAACACGACCCTACACGGTCAATACGATTGACGAACACCTGGACATGCTGATGGTCTGTCATCACCTGGACAAGAACCTCCCCGAGGACGTGGCCTTTGCAGAAAGCCGCATCCGTGGAGAAACCATTGCCGCCGAGGATATCCTGCACGACATGGGGGCCATCAGTATCATGGGTTCCGATTCCCAGGCCATGGGACGCGTGGGGGAAGTCATTTCTCGAACCTGGCAAACGGCTGACAAGATGCGGCAGCAGCGTGGATCACTCCCCGGGGATAACGCCGGTAACGACAACGAGCGCATCAAGCGTTATGTCGCCAAGTACACCATCAACCCGGCCATTGCCCATGGGATGTCCCACCTGGTTGGTTCGGTCGAGGTCGGCAAGCTGGCCGACCTGGTCCTGTGGAAACCTTCCTTTTTCGGTGCCAAGCCGGAACTGGTTATCAAGGGTGGCGTCATCGCATGGTCCCAGATGGGCGATCCGAATGCGTCCATTCCCACACCGCAACCCTCCTTCATGCGTCCGATGTTTGGCGGTTATGGAAAAGCAACCGGCCCCATTTCCGTGGCGTTTGTCAGCCAGCTGTGCAAACAGGAGAAGGTCGCCGAGACCTACGGCCTGGGAAAACAACTCGAGGCAGTCAAGAACTGTCGTGGCATCAGCAAGCAGGACATGAAACTGAACGATGCCACGCCGGAAATCACGGTCGACCCGGAAACCTATCACGTCACGGCCGATGGAGAACACCTGACGTGTGAACCGGCTGAGTCCTTGCCACTGGCCCAGCGTTACTTTCTCTTTTAAGAGCCCGTAGCTGAAAACCAGGCTACCCTGCCCTAGTCACCAGCCAGGGGTTCCTGCCGGGCATCAATCATCCTGAACAGCTTACGGATTTGTTCATCAAACGCCAGGATTTTGCTCTCAATATCTTCCTTGGTCAGTTCCAGCTCTTCGCGATGGGAAAAACTCCCGGGCAGGGACATCGATTTAACGTACATGTCTCTCGCCTTGATGACCTGGTGCAGGTAGGCCCGCACCCTGGCCACGCTATCCCAGCCCTGCTCCAGCAGCGAGATCTGGCCAACCGCCTGCCAGTACGTTAAGTACGCGGCATAGGTCTTATGCTGTTTCTGAGGAAAGAGATCAAGCATCCTGGTCTCGATCTCCAGTTGCCGGTCGATGTTCTCGATCAGGCTGCTGGCTCGTTCCTGCTGTGCCGATGTCACTTCATAAACACCAGGCGAGACCTGGGCCTCTTTCAGCACGGCTCGCAGTTGATACACGGGATTACGAACGGTTTGCTGCTGGGTAATCCAATAACATCCGGACAACAGGAGTATTGGTGGCAGGAAGTAGACCGCCTGCCACGAGATTGCCTTCAACGGTGACAGGGCTCCAGAACGATCCCACCAGGAAACCGTTTTTCCACTGGCCGGATCCTCGCTTTCTTCCATCTCCAGGTTCTGCCGATTCTCCTTGTGCCGGATCTTCCAGATAAACCCATCGTAATAGTAATGGGTAATGGTCGATGCAAAGAGGATGGAAGCCAGCAGCCCAACCAACCACTTGTAGGATACTTCCGGTTGCACCGGGTTACCCGGCCCCATCGTGACCACGTACCCATAGCCCATGCAAAGCACCAGGTAACCACCGATCACTGCCGCCAGGCTGATACCCTGACCACGTGAAAAAAACCACTGGAACATGCCGGTACGAACCGACTGTTTCCGTTGAGCCAGGTTGCGATTATATTTCCAGACAATCGCCAGGTACTGGGTGACATGCACGATTCCCAGGGTGGCAAAACCGGACAACAGGGTCCACTGTGCACCACCCGGATTGAATCCGCGGGCATAGGCAGTCTGCCCACCGGCCAGCCTGCCTGGTTGCTGAAAAAGGACATTAAAAATCGTCATGAGTCGTTCAATGAACCAGTCCATGGCACCATGGGGAACATACGTCAGGTACATCATGCCAAACGTTACCACCATGAGAGCGATCTTGGCGTAACTGATAAAATACTCGTTCTGTCGGCACCAGCGCAAGTACCAACCATACCTGGCCGTCACCAGGACAGCGACTCCCAGGGCAAACCATTGGCAACCCAACAGGAAACCCGAGTCCAGGAAAGTCAACAGCGGCACGCCACAGTCGATAGCCAACTGGTAGAGCAGGTTCGGCAACCATGCCACCGTGGCCAGCATGATGTACGCAAACCAGGAGCTACATAACCACAGGTCCATGCGAGAAGCGTTCTTCCGCGGCGCCCGGTTGTGCCGATCGTAAATCCTCATGAAACCATAATGTTGCATGAGGAAGTGCCAGAGATCCCAAACGGTCACGATGGTGTACAGGTAGAGAAGATTATTCATCGAACTACCACTGCGAATCAGAAACACCACGGCTGTCATGCAGCAGGTAAACGGGATGATCGGTGCCAACAGGAGGCTCCAGCGGAACCGAGTCAGGAGATCCCGATCACCGTAGATACGCAGGAACGTTGGCAGATGATGCGACGTATTGACAACTGCAAAGGTGCTCCAGACCAGCAGTTCACCCCCTGCGAAGAACAACAGCAAGATCGCTGGCAGCACGAAAACCGGCGTGCCGATGATAAACAACGAGTCAGCCCACGAACCCAGAATCCAGTTCTGCTTCAGTGGTGCGACAGGTGATCGAGGAACTGCGACCGTAGCCACGCAATGTTCTCCAAGCCGATTGACGAGACGGGACTTCCAACCATGAGGCCGTGGCGACCTGTTCCTTATTGTACCTCAGGACGTCGGTCATGGCAGCGGCAAAACTACCAGCAGCATACTCCGTTTCAACTGATTTCCTGCAACAACTCCCGCCAGAGACGTTTTTCTCGCGCGGGACGAACCAGGTGTCGAATCCTTTGACACGCCTGCTTCAATCGCCGATAGAAACTCGGATCCTGCTCTGCCTGCAACATCATTTGCGCAAGCCGCTGCGTATCCCCCACCGGGAAGTATCCCGGGTAATCGTTACCCAGCAGACCCTCCATTCCGGAAATCCGGGAAGATAACATGGGAACGCCGGCCGCCAGCGCTTCGGAAGCGACGTTGGGTGCTCCTTCCAGACGAGAACTAACCACCAGCAACCGACTGCGTTGCAGCCGCTGCCGGGCTTGCCAACGAGGCAGCTCGCCCAGCCAGTGATAGCGCGGGTTGTGCAAAACCTCCCGTTCCGCGCGATCTCGCATGTTTTCCGACATGGCCCGCCCCACCTGGATGACACGAATTCTGGAGCAAGCTGGTAACCGGCGACTCGCCAGGGCTGCTCGAAAGGGATCTTTCACCGCACGCAGGTGGGCGACCACGGCAACTTCCATCACCCGCTTCAAAGCCCGGATTCGTCGCGCTGGCTTAGGGGCCGACTGGACAATCACCCGCGCCTTACGCCGGTGACTGGCCGACAGGTAACGCATTCCATCCGTTTGAAGCATGACCAGGCGAGTCGCCAATTCCAGTGATTTACGAGCCGCCAATGATGCGGGCAAATCCTGGTAAAGATCCGTGCCGGTGAGGGCCACGACCAGCGGCTTTCCAGGACACAACCTGGCAAACCTGGCCACCGACTTCGCGCTTCGCCGCGCGTGCAGCGCAACCAGCAGATCACATTCCGTACCTGTCCAGCGGTTAACGACCCGGACACGATGCCCCAGGTCCCCTAGTATTCGTGCCCAGCGGATCGCTGTCACGCGGTTACCGTGGAGACTCCTGGCGGGAGCCGGGGTTACCATCTGTATGCGAAGCGACTGACTCATAGCATCCAGTACCAGGGGACATCGTTGCAGCGAGAGCATGTTCCTGCTGTGCAAACCGTAACAGATTGTGCCAGGCGATCCCAGAGCACCCGTTAACCATCCTTTAAAAAGAA
>JAYGDH010000471.1:0-9524 GCA_046583055.1 Pirellulaceae bacterium
GTCCTGTGAGCTGGTTAACGAAAACCACGTAAGCTGGAAATCAACTACAACGGGTGGCGTCTCCGGTGTCATTCTCGACCTGGCCCAGGCAGACGTGGGAACGTTGCGGGTCCAGACAACCCAACAGGAGTTCGAGCTATCGATTGCTGAACTGGACATCTCGCCCCGGAGCTACCAACCGGCAGGCCTCGACAAGCAAATCTCGGCTTACCGGTTGCCGGCAACTGGCGGATCTGCGGACCTTCAGTTTCACTACCAGCCTCGTCCTGAAGACCTGCGTGACGGAGACAACCCGCTTTACGTTTGCATCGTCCAGGAAGACGGTCACATGGCCTGGTCCAGCCCTATTTACTGGTGCTGCCAAACCGGTGCTACGAAAAATGCTGGCTCAGCGGTACCTGATCGGGCATAATACCAGGGTCTTTTCGTTCTTTACTTTCGCCGGGGTCATTTCATGCCAGTAGTAACCACTTGTGCCTGCCGCCTCCCCACGCTCGCTCGGCTTACTGGACTTTTCCTGTTACTACTCATGTTACTTTCGGCGCCGGGGGCGACCCACGGCCAGAACTCTTCTGGTACCGGCTTTATCGACCTGTCGCTGATCGTGGCACGTGAGTATCCCTGTACCTGGTCCGATGGTTTTCCAACGTTTCGCATGGACCCCTATTTGCAAGTGGGTCCCCAGAGCGCCTACAACAGCGAGATCCTGACCATTGACGGAAACACCGGGACCCAGATGGATGTCCCGCCTCATTCGGTTGCTCGTCCCTCGCTTAATCTGCCCCATTCCGGCCCCTTTGGCACGGAGTTCACGGACGTGACCCCCGCCTGGAAATTCGTCGGTGAGGCCTGCATCGTGGACATCCGGCAGTTACTGAACACGACACCCAACGGCCAGAGCAGCCTGGTCCAGGTGAGCCACCTCAAGCGTTGGGAAAAGCAAAATCGCCCGTTTCGTTTTGGTGACGTGGTGCTGATTCGCAGTGACTACACGGACAAGTACTACAAGCCTTTTCCCGAGGGCCGTCGGTTCATCGCGGATCCCCTTGAGAAGAAGGCTCCTGGCTGGCCCGATCCTCACCCGGATGCGATGGAATACCTCTGTCGCCAGAAAGTATTTCACATCGGCACGGACAGCCCCAGCATGGGCCCGATACCGGACCTGGCCGAGCCAACTCATTATGCCGCGCTGAAGTACAGGGCCATCTTCACCGAGAGTGCGACCGGCCTGGGGCAATTACCAACGACCGGGACCTTCTATTGCATGATGGGTCCCAGGCACAAGGGTGGACCCTACGGCGAGGGGCGCGCTTTTGCCATTGTCGAGCAACCGCTGGCAGCCAGGCTCATCGCATCCGCCCAGGCCAAGCGCGTGGCAGAACTTTCCGTGGTTAACTCGATCGACCATCCCCTGACCTGGCCCGGCCAGGGAATCGGCCGTCATCGTCACCGTTACACCAAGGCTGATTTTATATTTTCCGACAACCTCAAGCTTTATCACCACACCCATATCATGGACAGCCATACGGGAACGCACCTGGTCCCCCCGTCTTACGCCCTGCCCTCGAATGACACACCGGTCGCTTATGCTCCCGAGGTACAGCAGGCGTTCAACGCTTACCGTAAACGTTACGGAAATCCCGGCACGAGTCATGTCACCACGGAAAAGGTGCCTATTTCCCAGACCTGTGGCCCCGCTCGGGTAATTGATGTGTCGGCACTGGTCGGGACCACCGAGCAAGCCCAGTGGCCTGCTTCCCCGGAGATCACGCCCGCACACGTCAAACAGTACGAGGCCCGGCATGGACCATTGCGTCCCGGAGATGTCGTGATCTTTTCCAGCGGTCATACTGACAAACATTTCCAACCGCTCCCGGCCGGCTCCACGTGCATCGCGGATCCGATTAACGGCAAGACCGAAGGATGGCCAGCACCAAGTGCCGACACCATCCATTACCTGGCCGACCGCAAGATCCGTTGCGTGGCAACCGATGGTCCCACCCTGGGTGGTGCCGATCCAGGCCGTGCTCTGCACACCTACTGGGCGCTGGGTCAGCGTGGAATGGCCGGCGTTGAATTCCTGACCGGTGCCGCCAAGCTGCCTCCGAAAGCTTATTTCCTGTTTGCAGCGATCAAGATTCGTGGCTGTCACGGTGGTCCTGGCCGCGCCATCGCGCTTTATTGACCTCTTGCCGAAACCGTGTTTACGACGGCAAATCGTAGGGCATGAACTGGCCGATCTCGTCGTACAGCTGCGCGTACTGTTGAACCTTGTCTTCATCAACCTCGACGCCCAGCCCCGGGCCCTCGATCGCACCCCAGCTGGGTCCCGTGGAAATTGGCAATGGTTCCGTGAGCAAGTCATCCTGCATCATGTAAGCTGTCTGCTGGATGCCGTCGGAGGCGTTAGGAATATTCAGCATGGCGTGTTGTCCGGCAGCCGCCGCCAGTCCCAGTTCCCCGTGTGTATGCTTGCAAACGGTCCAGCCTTCCAGGTGGGCCGCCCGACAAAGCGCCAGGAACCGCTGCTGGGTTCCGACCCAGTAGCTACTGAAACAGAGCGTGTCTCCACAGCGGCTGCGGATTACACGATAGGCTTCCTGCTCCGTCCAGAGCCCCTCGTTGACACAAAGTCCAACGGCTAGCCGCGACTTAAGATCGAGCATGTTTTCGACCGGTTCGATCCTTACCGGCGCCTCCACGAAATCAATATTGAACTGGTCGTGCCAGGCCGGCAAAACCTTCATCGCCTCGGCCACGGTCCACGCCTGGTTGGCATCAATCCGAATCTTCCCCTCCGGTCCGATCGTCTGCCGCACCGCTGACAGCATTTCGGTCTCCCGCTTCACATCAATGCCGACCTTCAGGTAGTAACAGTGAAATTCCTTCTCGACACCGTCCTGGCACTGTTTCACCAGGTCTGCCGGTTCACCCTGTGAGAGGTAATAAAAATAGTTCACCTCATCTCGCACGGCTCCACCCCAGAGGCGGTAGAGCGGTTGTCCACACTGTTTGCCGCACAGGTCCCAGAGCGCCTGGTCGATCCCGGCGAAAGCATAGTTGGCCGTCATCGGCCGGTGATCCCAGAGTCCGACCTGGTAATAATCTCGTGCGATCGCGTCTTTCTGCCAGGGATCGCGTCCCAGCAGAAACGGTCGCGCTGACTGCACGGCAAGTTCAATGGAAGGAGCATCCGGACCTACCGTTGCCTCACCCCAGCCCACCAGTCCCTCGTCCGTGGTTAGCTTGACGATCACGGCGGTGACCCCACCCCGGTTCACACGCGAGCTGACTTCCGTGTGGCGATAGGGCACGCTCACCAGGTAGGTTTCCAGTTCAGCCACTTTCATCGGACGATTCACCCTTCTGCGAAGAGAACCAGGCCCTGGCATAGTGCTGTCCCAACACTAGCAGGATGGTAACCGTCGCGACCAGCGACAGGTAGTGCCAATATTTCAGTAATTCAAGCGAAACCATCCTACTCCTCCCTGCCCCTGACTGGCAACGGTTCTGTCCATCTTCCCAACGGTTTATTCCGTGTCAGCGGAAGCGTGATGACGAAGGCCACGATCGCCACCAACAGGCCCAAGAGGGCTGGTTGAAAATCCTCGATAACAGACCGGTTAACGCTAACATCTCGCGCCACCAGGAAATCAACCATGTGCCCACGACCGAAGCGCCAGACGAGTGCTGCCAGGAAGCCACTGATCATTGCCGCCACGCTGGCCATGACACGTTCTCGCCGATACCAGAAGATTCCCACGAGGAATGGAAAGACCATCGTGGGTGCCCAAAAGTCGTAAACGAAGGTGAGTATTTCTACATATATCCGAAAACAGGCACGCACAGGCAGCGGCCACGACACCCACCACCAGGGTTGCGTACCGCGCGATCCCGAGCAACGTCGCATCGGATGCCTCACGATCGACACTGGCCCGATAAATATCCTCCATTACGATCGTGGAAATACAGGACAGGCAGCTGTCACCGGAAGACATCACGGCAGCAATCAGAGCGGCGATCATGATACCGGCAATCGCTGGTGGAAAGGTGCGCCGCATCAAGGTCGGGAAAACAATCTGCGCATCAGCAACTCCGCCTGCCTGTCGCGCCTGGATCTCGGCCACGACCGCGGTATCCGCTTGGGCTGCCAGGCCCAGCACGCAGGTAGCAACTGGCAGGAAACAAAGCAGGAAAATCCCGCCGCCAGCGACGCCCCACCGTGCCTGGTTGGAATCCCGGGCAATAAAACATCTCACGGCGTAAGGGGGTACCAGCATTTCGCCCAGCAAGAATGCGGCGAACATGGTGGCGATCTTGATTCCCGACCAGTGTTCATTGACCAGTTGAAAGTGCGCCGGATCTATTTTTTCAGCCATCCCGACAAATCCACCATTTTGTGCATACAGGTAGGCGGAGGCAGCACCGATACCAGCCACCAGGATGACGAACTGGAGGACATCTGTTTTGACGACGGCTCGGATTCCACCGACGGTCGAGTAATAGACGACGATAGCGGCGCCACCCAGGACGGCCACCGGGTACGGAATCTCCAGGATGGTCTGGGTAATCGTCCCCATGGCTACCAGCTGTGCGACGAGGGCACCCACCAGGAAAATCACGCAGTTCAGCACAGCCAGTCGCCTGGCTCCTTCGCCGAACTTGTGGCCAAAGAATTCAGCCACCGTCAACAGGTTCAAACCTCGCAGTCGTGGGGCAATCCACAATCCCGTTACGATCAACTGGATGTGCCAGGCACAGGTGATCAGTGCAAAGGTAATACCAGTCATGTAGACGTCAGCGACTGATCCGATGGAGGCACCGCCACCCACCATGGTGGCGGCGGTGGTGGAAAGCACGACGATCCAGGCGACATCCCGTCCGGCCACGGTATAGTCCAGCGAGGTTTTCACCTGCCGCGCGGCGCGGATACCAATCCACATCAACAGCCCCAGGTAGGCAGTCAAGGTGCTTAATTCGAACAGGCGGGCTCCGTCGATCACCCTTAGACCTTTGGCAACTCGAAGGGCTTGCGATAATCCTTGGTCAACATGGCATTGGCCTCATCGCAATCAACAAACTTCTCGGCCTTGGGGTCGAAGTCCAATCGTCCCTTCGTCTCGAAGGCGATGTTTCCCAGGTGCACGATGGCGCAGCTGTAATGGGCTGTCTGGGCATTGGCCTTGGCCTGCTTACGGGTCCTGATAGAAGCCAGGAATTCCTGCATGTGCTCCTCGTAACCCCGCTGGCCGCGCAGTTCCTTGCCCTCGGTGGGGCCAGGCTTGCCCTTCGGGCCCAGGAAGGTACTGAAGGCACCACGGCGAGAAAAGATCATGTATCCCTCGGTTCCGTAGAACACGTTGCCATTGTCAAAACCGTGGATTCCATAGGCGGTGAAGGGATAGTTCTCGTAGACGAGCAGGCGGCCATCGGAAAATTCATAGGTGCAGTTCATGTTATCCGGGTACTCGCTGGCATGGCCGTGCAATTGCATCCGGCCGCCACGCGCCGTGACCTGC
Source organism: Pirellulaceae bacterium (assembly GCA_046583055.1). Classification (GTDB taxonomy): domain Bacteria; phylum Planctomycetota; class Planctomycetia; order Pirellulales; family Pirellulaceae; genus JAZADA01. The sequence goes on from JAYGDH010000471.1 coordinate 5,520, forward strand.
ACCGGCAACGAATTCACGCCGAGCCCCCAGCAGGCCATGTCCAGGTCATGGATTCCATCGTCCCCGATTTCACCATTACCGTAATCCTTGAACATCCGCCAGGTACCGTGGAAACGATACTTGTTAAAGGCATGTTTTGGTGCGGGTCCCAACCAGCGGTCATAGTTACAACTGGACGGCGCCTGGCTGTCAGGTACCGGCTTGACGGTATTGCGCGTCTCGGCGGTCCAGGCACGGGCGACTTTTACTTCACCAATCAAGCCATCCTTGATCAGTTTACCTGCTTTCAGGGTGACCGCACTGTTACGCATCTGGCTCCCCTGTTGAACGATTCTTCCATATTTCCTGGATGCCTTGATAATTGCATGCCCCTCGTTGTAGACATGCGAGATTGGTTTTTCGATATACACGTCCTTACCGGCTTCCATGGCGGCCAGTGCAATAGGCGCGTGCCAGTGGTGGGGGGTGGCGATAATAACGCCATCGACGTTCTTGTCGTTAATCACGTCCTCGTAACGCTGCGTCTCCTTGGGAGGTGCCGGCTGGAACCCCTGGGTAACCTTCTTGGCCATCCGGTTAATCTGAGCCGTATCCACATCACATAAATGCGTGATCTCGACAGCTTCCTTGCGACCTACCAATCCGCTGACGTGGTGGGTCATGATGCCACCGCAGCCGATAATACCGATCCCGAGTTTACCTTCCTTCGCCTGGGCCGAACTGTGCACCCCACCGAGTGTCGTAAGTGCGGCTGTCGCAGCGGCAACTTCCGTGGACTTTTTCAGGAACACGCGACGCGTTGATTTTTCGTTCATGGGAGCTCCAGGTTTTTGAAGGAAGTAAAGACGCTGGCATCTTAGCACGAATTGAATGCGGATTTAATCATTCGCCTTCATAAAACGGCCAGCTTTTGCGCGTTCCTGGAGACTAATTTTAAAATGGATTTAATTATTCCCTCCTCGACGTCTGCTAGACTGAGAGTCCCCTGTGTGCGTCATCCGCCGTCATAACTGCCGTTGAGGAAACACGATAATGAGAACATGGTTTGTTTCAACGTTCTGCAAAGGACTCCTGATGACTCTTTTTCTATCGCTTGGCCAGGCAACCACTCGGGCCCAGCAATTACAGCCCCAGTTTGGTATCAGCCAAACTTTTTCCATCGTCGCAGTGGATCCGCAGACCGGTGTCTGTGGTGCCGCCGTGGCCAGCAAATACCCTTCCGTGGGAAAGGTCGTCCCCTATGTACGCGCTGGCGTCGGTGCCTTCTGTACCCAGCATTGGCATCACCCTCCCTGGGGCGAACAGGCGCTGGACCTGCTGGAAAAAGGTCACGACCCGGAGACCGTCCTCGGAATGTTGCTGAAGGATGATGCCCGCAAGGACAAACGCCAGTTGGGAATCATCAACATGCAGGGCCGCGCCGCCAACAGGAATCCGGCCCAGGCCGATCCTGGTGGCCTTTACTGGGGTGCCATGAGTGGCCGCTACTATGCCTGCCAGGGAAATACTCTCACGGGCCGCGAGGTCATCGTTGCCATGGCGCGGTCCTACGAGGAAACACGCGGAAGTGTCGCTGATCGCTTGATGGCCGCCCTCGTTGCTGCCGATTGCGTGGGAGGTGACCACCGGGGTCGGCTGGCTGCCGGGATCCGCATTGCCAAGCGTGGCGAGCCGGGTTACTGGCTCGAATTGCAGGTAGAAAAGAGTGATGATGCCGTGGTGGAACTATTGAAACGATATGTCGCCACGAAGCATCCTGCCAAGGGAACCTGGAAAGCTGGTCAACCACCTTTTCGACACCCCTGCCCGCAGCGTGCTGCCCCGCAAGCCCCCACGAACCGCCCATGACAGAGAGTTCCGAACCGTCAGGCCGTTGCTTGCGATGGTTTCGCTACCTCGGCGTTTTCCTGGTCGGAGGCAATCTTGCTCAGCTGGTGTTAGTGGTAGTCCTGTTTCCTTTCTTCAAGGGAGACGTTCCCGGTGGTGGGCCTCCCCGGGTCAGCTACCTGCTACACGCTGCCAGTGCCGTGATCCTGTTGGCGGACGCCCTTTCCTGATCGCCGCCGCCAGGCGTTATGGCTTCCGGCGGGCGGAACGTGCTGGACTGGGGTTTGACGCGGTTCGTATGCGATCATTTCAGTTCCGCTTACTGGCCGACTATGCCGTGATTCAACTGCTCTTCTGGATCAGCCTGACCAGCTACCTGTGGGAACGCCAGCACTGGACCATCATCGTCGCCGCGCTAATGGTCTGCCTGCAGGTCACCAAGTACCCAACGAAGGAGCGTGCCGAACGCTGGATCTATCCTGCCGCGGACAGGAACACCCCACCACGATTACGTTGATGTTTCCGCAGGCACTGCCACGAATTTACTGTTATCCAGTTGCTGCTCGCCGTCCCAGCGATACGCGCAGAGCTGCCCACCCCTGGCAACACTAAAATCAAGGCAGCCAACGTTTGACGCCAGTCGCCTGGGTTGCTCGGCTCGCAGCCAGTAGTGGCCAAAAAAAACCGGGTATTCACTACTCAGGTACGGCCTGATACGTTGATCGAGTTCGGGTGGTAGTGGAATCTCGGGAAATCCCGATTCCGAACTCAGTGAGTACTGGGCATAGGTGCGCGTAGCGGGGCTCTCGAACCAGCGAATGCGCATCTTGTGCCGCAGGTTACCATCCTTGTCGGCGAACGACTGTCCAGGCGGCAGTGAAATTTCCTTTCCCTTCAGAACGTCGTCAATTGCCTGGAACAGGGGGGAACCCTTGACGTGCGCAGCCGCCATGAATTCCTGCGTCACCCCACCATATCGAGACAGCTCACTTTCGATCACCGCCATTCCGACCGGATCCCAGCAGGCATGTACCACCCGTAGCCCGTCCAGTTCCAGCCACATCGGCAGTGTTCGAAACCACTCGACGTACTCCGCCAGGCAGGGCACCTGCCGAACCGTCTCTGCATGCTGGCCGACATTTTTCTCGCTATGGGGCCGAATATACTGACCGGGATTCCCTGGGTCGGGAGAATGATAAGCGATGGCATTAAACTCATGGTTGCCCATGACGGCCAGGGCGGATCCCGAATCCACCATGGGCCGCACGGTCTCAAGAACCTCCTGGATCTGGGGTCCACGGTCGACAAAATCACCCACGAACACCATTTTTCGATCCTGGTGGCAATAGATTCCCGACTCGTTTCGGTACCCCAACTGGTCAAGCAACTGGGTTAATTCAGCTGCATGTCCATGAATATCTCCGACCAGGTCATACATACTTTCAAGCTCACTTCCTTCTCTAGATCCATCCTCCGGACTCACTGCGCCCGACGATCCTGGCGTTCACCATGCTTCCGCTTCATGGTTGCAGTCGCTGCATTGCCGACCAGACTTCCATATGAGCCTGGTCTCGCCGGGAATCTGCAAACAGGTCATGCATGGCGTTCTTGAAATTCGGATAATCCAGTTCGCGTGCGGTCTGCTGCAGGTACTCGGCCCACGCCTGGCGACTGACGATCGTTCGATACCGGTAATCCGCATCCACGTTCTCCACGAGTTGCGTCTTCATGATCTCACACAGGTTCTGCAGGTCGGACTCCACCCGACCTCGAACGAGAATCGTATCCGGCTGTTCAAAGTGTTGCACCGCACTAAAGAATCCATCCCTGGTAAAGACCCACATAAACAACTCTCCAAAAGACGTTGCGTGAAGCGTTTATCCCACGTTACGCCGGACATGATAGTTTCTTTCCCGGTCGCCGTGAACAAGACTTTCGCAGCAGGCCTGGCCTGAACCAAAAATGCACTCCCACTGCCCCGGATTACCTCCTATACTCCCGGCAAGCACGGGACGGATCCAGCAATGGATACGTGCCAAGAAAGAATTTTCAGATTTTTAGTCGCCGCCAGGGATTGCTTGCGCTTCTCGGTTTTGACGGATCATGGCGGCCTGCCTATTGCAAGTTATTCTCATCTTCATCCAGTCACGCCAGGCAAGTGTTATCGGCGGCAGTCCG
>JAYGDH010000548.1:0-1708 GCA_046583055.1 Pirellulaceae bacterium
GAACAGTCCAACCTGGGCCCCATTCACTTGAACAGTGGTAACAGGTGCTCGAGGGCAGCCTGCAGGGGCAGACCGATTGCTTTCTTGTTATCCGCGGTAGCAACCAGGACGATTCCCCGTCCAGGAAAGGTTGCCATGTACTGACCACCGGCACCGATACCACTGATGAAGTCAATCTTCTTGCCAGCAGACAGCTTGCTGCGATTATGGAAGTAATAGAAATATCCGCTTCCCTTACCGGTATCCATGACCTGCCGGACGTAGGGAGCTGCCAGCAATTGTTCCCCCCGGTACTTGCCTTCCTGGATCATGGCCGTGCCGATCTTGAGGAGGGATCGTGAACTAAAATTACTGCCGGCACCACACTTGGGAATGCCGCAATTCTGATCGTCCCAACAGTAGATGGCACCGAATTTACCGGCAACTTCTTTAGCGATAAATTGCTGCACCGTACCGGGGACCTTGATGTCGATGATCATCATGACCATCGACGGATCGGTCCCCGTGTACTTGTATTGCTTGCTCCTGGGCGTAACGGGAGCGGTCTTCTCGAAGAGCTTCTGGAAATACTGTTGTCGCACATACTCGGGACCCAGCATACGAGCAAACTGCTTGTCCTTGAACCGGAGCCCCGATTTCATCATGAGTGCGTCTCGCAACGTGATGGTCTCGACACCCGGCTGGATCTTTGCCCTGTCAATTTCCGTCATGAAACTGATCACCGGCTTGTCGAGATCTTCCATCTCCAGTAATCCCAGCTGGATGGCCCGCGCCAGGGTCACCGACGTCAGCGTCTTGGTGACCGACATGGCATAGTGCGGCGCATCGACGCGCCCGCCACGGTTGTACATCTCGAACAGTAACTTGCCATCCTTCCAGAGCAGGAGGCTGTCCAGGCTTGCGTACTTACCCGCCGCATCGGCTGCCACCAGGGCTGCTACGGCTTTCCTGGTGCCCGGCACATCGAGGGTACCTACCTGCAGTCCGTCGTCGAGATCCTGGGGCGAGGTACTGACGTAGGCAGCCGGCAGATCAACCAGCTTTTTTTGCGCCTGGTAGTTTTGTTTTTTTGGATCCAACTGCCTGGACAACCGTGGCAGTTCCTGGGCGGTGATCGTGAAACCCGGAAACAAAGTCAACAGCAAAAAAATCATGATCTGATGTTTCATCTTGATCTCCCCTGGACCGTCGAGGTCTCGATAATTGCGGATTTCGCAGGAAACGTTCCCTGTTTTTCCGAAACCACTAATCAATTGCAGCAATCCTACTCAAGTATTCTAATTGAAGGCCCGAGCATGATTATATATACTATGATATGAGTCTTGATTAGTGGTTATGGAAACTCAAGAAGGAACGCCATGAGAATCAATCGCAGAAAAATGATCCAGGGCATGGTCGGCGGCGTCGGAGCTGCTGTCGGTACCTCGTTGCTGGGCAACATTACCAGGGCCGCAGGCACATCGATCTCCACGAGTGGCCCACGGCGGATCATTTTCTTCATGCAGAACCAGGGGTTTGATCCCAAGACCTGCATTCCCAAGGGAATGAACAGCAGCGGTTCCCTGGCAAAGGTCAAGCTTCCCGAACCTGTCAGTGCACTCGAACCTTACAAGGAACGACTGCACATCATCAACGGACTGCACGGTACGCACACCAGCCCCTCGCATAGCGCCTTCTTCGGTGCGCTCGGCGGATATCGTGGTAGTGA
>JAYGDH010000418.1:0-18758 GCA_046583055.1 Pirellulaceae bacterium
CCACCTTGTTCAGGTCCAGTGAAACCACGCTGCGGTCCAGTACTCGCAGGACGACGCTTTCGCCAAACATGGTGGGGAGAACACTGACACGCAAATCAATCGGATGGCCACCCACCGTCAGTTCAATACGCCCATCCTGGGGAAGTCGCCTTTCCGCGATGTCGAGGTTGCTCATGACCTTGATTCGCGTGGTGATTGCAAAGGCCAGGTGCCGTGGGGGCGGTACCATTTCGTACAGGACCCCGTCCGCCTTGATGCGGATGCGGAATTCATCTTCGAAAGGCTCGAAGTGAATGTCGCTGGCGTGATCCTTGATGGCCAGCAAGAGGACCATGTTCAATAGCTTACGAACCGGTGCACTGTCGGCCAGCGCCTCGGCACCAGTCAGGTCGATCGGGCCCTCACCAGCCAGCAGCTCGGCTTGCTGCTTGAGATCCATATCGGATTCAAGATCCTGGACAATTTTCTCGATGCTGTCTCGATCAGAATCATAGTGCTGTTCCAGTCGTTGCGTGATTTCACGTTCGGTGGCAACGACTAACTGGACGTCCATTCCCAGGAAAGTTCGCAGCTCGTCCTGGACGGTGATGATCTGGGGTTCTGACGTGGCCAGCGTCAGCAGTTCGTTTTCCAGGTGGATAGGAATCACCCGGTAGAGTTGCGCCATGGTTTCCGTCAGTTGCTCGAGAATCTCGGTGGAAATCTTGACGTCCCCGAGTTCGATGACCTGCAAGTCCATCTGCTCAGCCAATGCCTGGGTGAGCTGAACGTCGGTGATTAATCCGAGTTCTTCTGCCACGTGGCCTAATAGCTCGCCTGGCCGCTGTTGTTGCTCTTCGAGTGTCAACACGAGTTGATCGTCATCGATGAAGCCCATGTCGACGAGTATCTGGCCAAGTTGGCGTAAGGGCATGGCAGCTTTTCTTCCTGTAAAGTTTGAATACTAGGCGGTGATCTCTAACAGGCTTGGGTCAAACGGGCAGATGTAGCAGTAAAAGAAGCTGTCTTTCTTAGCGATTCGTATGGCTGATTCATGGGTGACTCTTATGTTCTAGGAACTGGGTTCCATCACGGCACTGTCGCTAGCTGAGTCCTGCTCTACCGTGACGATACGCTTGGCCAATTCATCAACGGAATGAGCCCTGGATAGCACGTCCTCGCGTGTCGTCTTTCCGTCTCGCCATAACTCGAACAATGCATCATCCATCAATTTCATGCCGTGCTTGGCACCGGTTTGAATGGCTGAAGGAATACGAAAAGTCTTGTTTTCCCGGATCAGGTTGGCAATGGCAGGTGTGACGACCAGGGTCTCGTAAGCAGCCACCCGACCTCCGCCAATCTTGGGCAGTAAGGTCTGCGACAAGACCCCGATAATTGTCGTTGATAACTGGGTGCGAATTTGTTCCTGCAGATTGCCCGGAAACGCATCAATGATTCGGTTGATCGTGCCAGTTGCACTATTCGTATGCAGCGTACCGAACACGACGTGACCGGTTTCCGCCGCGGTGATTGCTGCCTCGATAGTCTCCAGATCGCGCATTTCACCAACCAGGATGACGTCCGGATCCTGACGCAGGGCACGCCGAATTGCTTCCGAGAAGCTCGGGACATCGACCCCGATTTCACGCTGATTAATCGTTGATTTGATGTGTTCGTGGTAAAACTCGATCGGATCTTCAATCGTGATAATGTGGTGATCAACGTTCTTGTTGATGAAGTTGACAAGGCTGGCCAGCGTGGTACTTTTTCCAGATCCAGTCGGTCCCGTTACCAGGAACAGGCCACGTGGACGCATGACCAGGCCGGTGATGACTTCCTTTAACTCCGGCCCAAAAAGATCCTCGGGATCCATTTTGTCATTCGGGATTAACCGCAACACCATGGCAATGTTGCCGCGTTGCTTGAAGATCGAAACTCGAAAACGTCCCTTGTCCTCAAAAGCAAATCCAAAGTCCGTAGTACCCGCTTCCTGAAGCTCACGTTGACAACGTTCCGGCGCAATACTTTTCATTAACGCTACCGTGTCTTCAGGCTCCAGCACCTTGGTTTCCAGCTTACGCAAGCGTCCATGCAAACGAAACACCGGAGGTTGTCCGACGGTAATATGAATGTCACTCGCTCCCTGCTTCACGCAGGCAGATAGCAGTTTATCAATGAGAATCGTGGCCATGGAGTTATCACGCGATCAACGAGAACCAAGAAAAGTAAAATAAAGCTTAAATTGCGAGGCGAAATAAGATGAGGTACGCACGGTCTTGATCTGCCAGCCATTCCGTAAATTCCGGGTGGGCGTGGCTGCGAATACATGATTATTTCCTACAGGAAACAAGTTCTCAAGTCGCCCTCGGATTGCCGTCGGTGCAGCTGGTAAGAACGTTACCCCCTGCCAGTAGGGTTTATGGATTGACCGACTTGGCCCTGCAAGTAGCCAGAATCATGGTAATTCAACGGTAAATTACGAAAAAACCAAGGTAGACCTGGTAGAAATAAGGCCACTCTATCAGGGGGAGGTGGCATGCGGATAGCTTGCCCCAGAAAAGAACCAAGAACAACCCGATTTTTGTTTAACCGAATTGATCCTGCTCCGTTCGCTTAGCAATTCGATAGACTTCGTCGAACGTTGTGGTCCCCTCCATGATCTTGATAATCCCGTCATGAAACATCGTTCTCATCCCCTGTGACATGGCCATTTTACGAATGTTGGGTGCAGATTCCTGCTTGAAAATCAGTTCGCGAATCTTGCTCGTTATCATCATCATTTCAAACAGGCCCACCCGACCACGATAACCCGTATGGTTGCAGTATGAACACCCTTTACTTTTGATGAACGTCGCCTCGGCCGCCATTTCCGCAGTGATGCCGAATTCTTCCAGTACCTCTTCCTTCGGGGTAAAAGGTTGTTTGCACCGCCCGCAATTGACACGTACCAGACGCTGGGCCATCACTCCAATCACGCTGCTGGCGACCAGGTACCCGGGAACTCCCATATCGATCATACGTGTCACAGCACTGGGCGCATCGTTCGTGTGTAGTGTACTGAAAACCAAGTGTCCAGTTAAAGACGCCTGAATTCCCATCGAAGCGGTCTCTTGATCACGCATTTCACCGACCAGGATGATGTTGGGCGCCTGCCTCAGCATGGAGCGGATAATACGTGAAAAATCCAGTCCGATTGAATGCTTGACTTCGACTTGATTGATCCCCGGCAAGTAATACTCGACGGGATCTTCCGCAGTGATGATCTTACGATCCGGCCGGTTCAGTGTGTTAAGTGCTGCATAAAGCGTCGTGGTCTTGCCGGAACCGGTTGGTCCGGTCACCAGGATGATACCGTTGGGACGTCGAATCAGTTCCTGGAAATTGTCGAAATTCTGATCGGATAGTCCGAGTTGGCGAACCCCGATCTTGATGTTATCGGAGTCGAGTAGTCGCATGACGACGGACTGGCCATGGCTGGTTGGAATGGCACTGACACGCAGATCCAGCACTTTGCCGCCGGCAGTGATCTTAATACGACCGTCCTGGGGGCGTCGTCGCTCTGCGATGTCCATTTGCCCGAGGATCTTGATACGGGAAATGATAGCGCCTAGCAGTCGTCGTGGCGGACTGTCACGCTCGATCAGGATTCCGTCGATTCGATAGCGAATTCGCACGCGATCTGCAAAGGGTTCGATATGAATGTCAGAGGCACGTAGTTGAACGGCCTCGCTGATCATCAGTTGGACCAGGCGTACGATAGGAGCAGCACTTTCGTCCATGTCGCCGTCGCCAATATCCGTTAATTGCGTATCGGTTTCCGTGAAATCGATCGCAGTATCGGTGAACTCCTGCAGCATGGAGTCAGCGCTTTCACCCTCGATTTGACCGTAATATCGGTTGATGGCCTCGAGAATGTTCTCACGCGGGGCGAGCGCAATTTGAACCTTGCGATTAAGGATAAACCGAAGCTTTTCCACGGTTTCAATATCCAGGGGATCACTGAGAATGATCTTCAGTTCTTCCCCGGTCACGGTTAAGGGCAGGGTCGCATTTTCGCGGGCAATTGTTTCCGGAACCATTTCCACGACTTCTTCGGGGATGGTCACTTCATTCAGATCGATGTAATCCAGGTCGTGAAACTCAGCCATGGCCCGCGTAACGTCTTCACCGGTGACATATCCCAGCTGAACCAGGCAATCACCCAGCTTGGCCTGGTTATTGCGAGCCATTTGTTCGGCTTCGGATACCTGATCCGGACTGACGATACCTCGCCGAAGAAGAATTTCGACAAAGTCTCCCATTTGAGTTGCCATGCAGTGGGGTCCTGTTCAGGTGGTACAAGTCAGTCCGCTGATCAGGACGCAAGCTCCTGACCAATACATCTATATTGGACTACGGGGTTTCGGTTTGTCAATCGAATGCCAGCGGCTGATCCTGGATCCACAACGTCGGGTATCGGCCTTATCCGACATAATCAGCGACGATCAGGTGCCTGCAAGGCACTCCTTGGGGAGGTTAATTGCCGGGATTGAAGGCGTATTTTCTGAGATAACTCACGCAATTGGTCCGCTTCCCGGTAGTTGGCCAGGTCTTCCAGTTCTGCGGCTCGCTGGTCCAGTAAAAGCCAACTTTGCCGTAGAGCCTGTTGGAGCGGGCTGAGTTGCGTTTGCAATGGGGCTGCGGTGACAGGACTGGCTGGGGATGATTCCGGAGCAAGGGGCCTGATCGGACTTCGCTTTCCTGCCTGTCGCACCTGGTTTAGTGCCTGGATGAAAGACTGGTCTGTGGGCGCAACCGTTTTTTCGGCCCCGGCGTTTTTGCCAGGCGCTGGCAGGGGTTCCTGCAATAAGGTACCCGAAAGTGGGTTGCCGAATTGTTTTCGCAAGCGGAGGATATCGTTCACGATTGCCGGAGGAGGGATTGCCGGAGGAGGTATGTCCGGCGTCGCTTCCACCGCTGGAGGGTCAGCCGGTTGACCGACAGGTTTTGGAGGTTGATCCGCAACGGCCAAACTGACCAGGATCACCAGGCAGCTGATCCAGTATAGCGACCGTCTGACAGGGCGGACGGCAAGCCAGGATAAACGCATGATGTAATCTCCCTCAGGTGCTGAAAGTTATTGGCAGCAGCAGGATTTCTCGCTGGAAGTCACCGGTGGTTCCGGCTTCGTGACGGCCGGATTATAGGGGGGTGGCGGCGACATCAGAAAGATCACTTTTGGTTGCCAGGCTGTCCAGGGGAGATGAGAGCTTGAATTCTACCGGGGAAACAGGCCTACAGGCATTCAGGCAAGGCTGCTGCTGGCAACGGATGACCGGCGACTCTACAATGAGTGAGATCCGTGCAGGACGGCTTGAACGGGGGGCGTTCGTCGCCGACTGCGATTGGAGTTTATTGTATCGGGTAATCGGAAAGATTGGTTAACGTGTTGATCCACTTGATTTTGAGTAGCCTGGTTTTATCGGCGCCTCCCCAGGCGGGGGAGGTAGACCAGGCACTGGTTACCCAGGTGCGTCAGTGGGTGCGACAACTGGACAGTGACCAATTGGCTCAGCGTCAAGCAGCTGAAAACGCTTTGATTACCCTGGGGCCCTCGATCCTGAGGCATCTTCCGGATCCCGGTAAGGTGACTTCTTCCGAGGTGCGACAACGTCTGGAACGGGTGACCAAGACTTTGCAGTTGCAGGAAAGTCGTCATGCAACTGCAGCGAGCCAGGTCGATTTAAAGGGCATGATGGATTTCTCGGCGGCATTGAAGGCCCTTGAAGAACAGACGGGTAACCGGTTCAAGGTACGACAGCTACCGGTGGCACGGGTTCGTCTTGATTACCAGCAGGTAAGTTTCTGGGAAGCATTGGACGGTATCCTGGACCAGGTGGAATGGAATGTAGATCATTACCTGGGTGGCCGTACGTTGCTCGGCTTGGCCGCCCGTCCTGAGGAGGAACGTGCACGGCGTTTGGCGGCCAGCTACGCGGGTATTTTTCGATTTGAACCGTTGCGGGTGGAGGCGTCTCGCCACTTGAGAAATCCACGGATCCGCGGTTTGAAGGTGACCATGCAGGTTGCCTGGGAACCACGGGTGACTCCTGTTTTCCTGTCGGTTCCTGCTGCCCAGTTGAGCGCGCGGGATGAACGGGGAAAACCGTTAGCCATTGACGATCTGGGTGGCGTGATTTCCGCAGCTATCGAGGGAGAGACGACGGCGGTGGAATTGGTCTTGCCTCTCCAGTTGCCAAAGCGTGACGTGCAGAGGATTGCATCCCTCAAGGGCCAGCTAGTGACCTTGATGCCTGGTCGAGCCGAGCGGTTTGAATTTGCCCGGTTCCAGGACAAGAACCAGGTGCAGAAAAAAGCAGGTGTCACGGTCGTGTTGCAGCAGGTCACTCGAGATTCACAGGACTTGATCGTGCAGGTGAAAGTGGCCTACGAGCGGGCAGACCAGGCGTTTGAATCCCACCGAGGTTGGGTTTTTGCGAACCCGGCATTTCTGCAGTCCTCGGATGGTAAGGTAGCCAGGTTTCGTTCCTACGAGACGCTGGATCAGGGCGCTCGGTCCGTGACGTTGGCCTATCATTTCAAAGATCAGGATGGTTTACAGAATCCCCGCTTCGTTTACGAGACACCGGCGGTCATGGTCCGTAAGCTGGAAAATTTCCAGTTGCTGGATATCCCCCTGCCATGACGCGTCATGGTCAGCAGCGAGGGTTGCAGATCATCGTCGTCCCGGCAGCAGTGCGAGTAGAATCATTGAATACTGCAGAGACATCCCGTGACCGGTTAGCAAGGCGTGTGCCACGTCTCCTGCCAGTTTCAATGATCCTGGTATTGCTTGGGTTATTCATGAACCTGCCACTGGCCGCTCAGCAGATTGCTCCTGGTCCGCTACCGGTTGCCGATGCCATGGTGGCTGCCCGTGTTGGCGGCCAAGCCATCCGTATCAGTCGCCTGCAGCATGAACTGAAGCAATTGCAGCGCACTCGCAAGGTGCGACAGGCAGCTCAACCGGCGTTACAGGCACAGTTATTGGCCAAGGTCATTGACCAGTTGCTGATCTTGCGGCATCTGGAGTATGCCGGTCAGGGTGCTGGTACAGCTGAAATTGACCTGGCCATTGAAAACCTGCAGAAGCGGATTGAACAGCAGGACCAGACGCTGGTTGAGTATCTTGACGCTCGAGGATTAAACCTGGCCGAGTTGCGTCAAAAAGTAGCCTGGCAGATTGGCTGGTCTCGTTACCTGAACCGTTACCTTACTGATCGAAATTACCAACAGTATTTTGAACAACACCGGCGGGAATTTGATGGTACGCAGCTGCACGTGGCCCACCTGTTGCTGAAGATCAAGCCGGCTGCACCTGAGCAGGACGTGTTGCGTCAACGGCGAGCCATCGAGGAAATTCATCAACAAATTACCAGCAGCACTTTGACATTCAAGGAAGCGGTCCGCAAGTTTTCCCAGGGAACCACGGCACTCGAGGGCGGTGACCTGGGATGGATCCAGCGACATGAGCCGATGTCCGTGGAGTTCTCGGCGGCCGCTTTTCAGCTTCAGCAAGGGTCCCTCAGTGACCCGGTGCGCAGCCCGTTTGGATTTCACATCATCGAGTGTCGTGAGGTCAAGGTGGGTACCAGGAAGTGGGAGCAAACGCGCGATCCATTGAAGGCAGCGATTACGCGTTACCTTTTTCGCTGGACGGCTCAGCAGCAGCGAGAGCGTCTGCGAGTCGAATTTACAGGAGCGTGGCCCCACTTCGTGCCTGGCACGCAAACGCTGGCAACAATGCCTGCCCCGCGCAAGCCAAAACCCTGAGCCGAGAGTCCCCAGGTGAGTTTTCAAGATGATGATTCGCAGTGATCAGTCCCGTGTCGAGAAGCCAGCAATGGACGCGTCGTGGTTACGTCGCTTTCGACTGCGATTGCGCAGCTGGTACCGAAAACATGCCCGCGAGATGCCCTGGCGCAGCGATCCTGATCCATACCGGGTGTGGATCAGTGAAATCATGCTACAGCAAACACAGGTCGCGACGGTGATTCCTTACTTCGAGCGGTTCCTGGAGAGGTTCCCGAACCTGCAGGTTTTGGCAGCGGCCGATGAACAAGAAGTCTTGCGCTGGTGGGAGGGGCTTGGGTATTATCGCCGGGCCCGCCAGTTGCACCGGGCGGCCGTGCAGATCGTGGACGATCACCAGGGCGTGTTTCCCCGCGAGCGGACTTCCCTGTTGGCGTTGCCAGGAATAGGTCGGTACACGGCCGGAGCAATCCTCTCGATTGCGTTTGAACAGCGAGAGCCAATCCTGGAAGCCAATACGATACGACTGCTGAGTCGCCTGTTACTGCTGCGCGAATCGCCGGCCAGCAGTGCTTCGCAACAACGTCTCTGGCAACTGGCGGAATTGTTGCTGCCACGTGTACAGGTCGGTACCTTTAACCAGGCACTGATGGAACTGGGCAGCCTGGTCTGTGTGCCCCAGGATCCCGACTGTCAGGCGTGTCCGGTCAGGAAACTGTGCCCAACCTATGAGCACGCCTTGCAGGATGTCATTCCTGCTTCCGTGAACAAGCCGGTGGTGACGGCGATCCGGGAAGCGGCGGTCATGGTGCAGGACCAATCCCGCGTGTTGTTGCGACGTTGTCCACAAGAGGAACGCTGGGCAGGCCTCTGGGACTTTCCCAGGTTCGAGGTGCAGCATCAACGAGGGAAAGTGCTGGACCGGGAACTCGAGGAAAACGTCTACCAGTTGACGGGAATCCGTATTTCAAATCACCAGCGTTTGCAGGTTATCAAGCACAGCGTGACCCGGTATCGAATTACACTGGCTTGTTATGGCAGCCAATGGGATCCGGCTCTCAATGGCCAGAAAAACCTGGCAGATAATGTACAGTGGGTGCCTATCCAGGATCTGGAGAACTATCCACTAAGCGTCACGGGGCGAAAAATGTGTCACTGGTTGCCACTTTCTTGAAGACGGCTTCCGGAAGACGGGGAACCGTGATCAGCTCTCGGCGACAGGTGGATCGATCGTTTTCTGCAGGTGGCCCCACAGGTAGAGATCATTTTCGACAGGTCGACTGTGTAAACCATCAAGGGAACAGGCAACGGACATCGATGTTCGTCCTGTCCCGGCAATGGGGCCAGGAGCTGCTGATCCTCCAATGATCTTGTTGGCCAGGAAACAATGCACCTCGTCGATGGCGCCGGCATCAAACCAGCTTCCCAGTAGTTCGCCACCACCTTCCAGGAGTACGTTGCTCATATCCCGTTGGCCGAGTTCCTGCAGCAGGGTATCGATCATTTCCGGATGGCCGGTCGATTCGCAGACCAGCAGTTGGCAGCCGGCAGCGGCCAGCGACTCGCGCTTTTCTGCCGGGGCATCCGGTCCACAGACGACCAGGGTCGGGATATCTTTGGCGGTCCGGACGAGGGCCAGGTGGTCAGGTAAATCGGCATTGGCCGTCATCACGATGCGCGTGGCGATGCGGCTGCCGGCAGGTCGAGCAGTCAGCTGGGGATCATCCAGCAGGGCCGTTTGTCGACCAACGATAATGGCATCCATGCGACCCCGTAACTGGTGGACAATCTGTCGTGACGAGGGGGAAGATATCCAGCGACTGCTGCCATCCTGTGCGGCAATTTTTCCATCCAATGTCATGGCCCACTTGGCCAGCACCCAGGGTTTTCCGGCCAGGCATCGCTTCAGGTAAGGAGCATTTAACTGGCGACAGGCGCCCTGCAGGATACCGCTATCAACCTGGATGCCGGCTGCTTCCAGTAACGCGATTCCCTGGCCATTAACCTGTGCAAAGGGGTCTCCCTGGCCGACGACCACGCGGGCGACGCCGGCCCTGATGATCGATTCTGTGCAGGGTGGCGTTTTACCGTGGTGGGCGCAGGGTTCAAGCGTGACGTAGAGGGTGCTGCCAGTCGCTGCGTTGCCCGCTTTTTGCAGGGCGTCAATTTCAGCATGGTCCCCGCCGAACTGCTGGTGCCAGCCAACGGCAATCAACTGGTTGTCCCGGACGATCACGCAACCCACCAGGGGGTTCGGTTCCACGTGCCCTTGACCATTGCGAGCCAGTTCCAGTGCACGTTGCATCCAGTGTTGATCGTGTTCGCAGGTGGTCATGATCGTGGTACGAGCCGATGGGGGGCCCGTTAATCCATACCGGGGACCCAGAGGCCGGGTTTATCGGGTTCTTGTTGGTCGGGTTCACTGGCCGCGGGAGGATTAGGATCACCAGGTGTCCAGATCTTTCCGCTGCCGCCAGCTGCATCCGGGGGCGCCTGCATAGCTGGCGTACCGTCGGGACGCAGAATTCCCAGCTGCATTAACATTCCATAGAATTGGTCTGCCACGCCTGGTTCGTTGATGTGGTTCTGTTGAATTCGGTTGATGATATCGGTTGCCGTCGTGGAATCTCCACTGGTCAGGTGAATCGGCAAGGCTCGTAACAACCACATGGCAGGTGAGCGACCCTGTGCCACGGCCGCTTCCTGGGCCTTGTCCAGGTACTGCAGTTTTTCCGCGGTTGCTTCCTCGAGATCGGCGAGCGTTCCGTAAATTCCTGCCAGGTCGATCTTGTCGCTGAGACCGGTCCGTCCGACCACCTCACGAGCCGATGCTTTCAGGGCCCGCCCCGCCCCGTAGAGGGCACTTCGCGTGTAGACCGTCAAGAGGTCCTGGTCGTTCAACTGGTCCATGGGCAAACGACCCAACTGGACCTCCGATACCTGTCCCAGGTCCAGTCCGTCCACGCTGAGCATTTCTGACCTGGGAAGGCTAAGTTTTTCACGCAGGTCATCCAGGCTGAACTCTGGCTCGTTATTCTGGATGTCAATTTCCAGCAGCATGATCGCTGCCAGGACTTTCAGTCGGCCGTCCATGTCGGCCGCTGCTTCCGAGGCTGTGATATCACCGAACATTTTCAGCGAGAGCGTGGGCCAGGTTTCCAGGAGAGCCTGTTGCCGATGTTCCCTGGAAAGTTGCGCTCTTAATTCCGGAGAGGTGTCTTCCGGGAACATGGGATGCCAGGCGACCGCGTTGGCTAACTTGCCGACGACGCGTTTTTCTTCCTTGGTCTCGGGGGTCCCCACGAGATCTCCCAGGGCTTCCGTGATCTCTGCGAGTGAGGCACCATTGTCTGCCTTGACGGGGTAACATTCCACGCGGGCAGCGCGATCTGTTTGTTTGCCGAACAGGACCAGGGATGCAATCGCCTGGGGGACTTGCGCCATCGTTAACCCCTCGCCACTCTCGGGTAGCTCGCCGTTGAGTAACAGGAAAACCGACTTGGGTGGTGGTTCGTCAGATGAAAAAGAATCGTCCGGAGGCTGCGGAGCGGACTTCAGGAGTCGATTAGAGAGCAATTGTTCCTGGAGTATCTCGAGATTATCGACCGGGAAAACGGTAGTGGCCAGTTCGATCTGGTCCGGTTGGTTCTGCTGGTCGAGCAGTTGTGCATAGGCTTCTGCCTCGATGGCATCGTCCGATTCTTCCTGGAATGTCCGGGCATAACCTCGCCAGGCATCGGGTCCCTCGGCACTGTCACCAAGGTAGGTGAGCAGGCAGGCCCTGGCACGCAGGAGATCGTGTTCCTGGGGATGTTTCTCCAGCAGCGTTGCAACTTGCTGCAACGCTGCGTTCCAGGCACCGCGATTGGCTAACTTGATGATCGACTGGAACGGTTCGTACCAGCTGACATCTTCAGCGGGCTCGGGGAATCGTAATTGCTGTTTCAGAAGCAGGGGTAGGTTACGGTTTTGAGCGATTTGAACAAAGCGACCTTGTGCCGTTTGCTGGTCTTCCTCGGTGACGGCAAAAGACGATTGCAGCGTCAGGTGCCAATAACCGGCGGTCAGCTGTCCACTCTGGAACAGGGCATCAGTGACTGCCTTGATGGCGGCATCCAGGATCTGGGCGGACTGCTCGACGTTGGTCAGTTCCAGCGCACGTTGCAGAGATTGCATCGCCTGGGAGGCATCTTCGGCAGCCTGGATTAACGCGGTTTGCGCCCAGGCTGACATGTTCTCGGGAGCGGTTTCCCGGAATAAGTCGGCATTCTTACGGGCCGCATCGAGCTGACTCGTGGCCAGCAGGGTAATACCCTTCATGGCCAGTAAGCAGGCCAGGGATCCTTTCGATTCAACGAGCTTGTCGATCTGTTGTTGGGCGGCAGCGAACTGGCTGCCTTCCATCGCGCGGCTGATCGATTCCAGTTCATCGACGATGACAGCACCGCAGCAAAACTTGATTTTTTCCCCGCTGCCACAGGGGCAGGCGTCATAGGATTCAATTGGCATGGTCAGCTTGCTCAGTTGGGGTTGAGAATGTCCCCGTGCGGGGCGGTTCCTGCGTTATCACGGTCTTTTTAGAGTTTTTTACGACCGGTTGATCAAACCGGCATGGTAACAGACCGACTGCAGATAAGCGAGCGGGAGCCCTTGTCTGGAATTCACAAAGCGGGACTGGCGGAAGGAATATTTTCCGTCGTCAGAACACCTTGATGATTGATCATGGAGGGGCCGGGAGATGGTCGCGGGAGGTTCAAGATGAACGGGCTTGGTGCCCAGGTCAGTGGGGTCGGTCAAAGCAGGTAGATTATACTGTTTGAACTTGCCGGTCACGTGGATTGTAGAGGCCAGTTTGGCATAGACGGATATTCGCAAGATCGTTACTCTTAAAGACTTGAGGCAACAAGTGCGTCGTTTTGCGTCCCTCGGTTTTCCTTTATGAAACAATCCTTCCTTGCCCGCCGATCACGATTCTGGGGTCTCCCCAACGGGTTGCTGATCCTGATGATGGTGTTTTTCCTCGTTCCCTTCGGGCTGCGCGGAGCACGCTATTCACTGGAGCAGATGGAGAACAAGATCAGTGATTGGTTGCCCAGTGATTTTGATGAGACCAAGCAACTGGAATGGTTTGGTGAGCATTTTCTGGGCGAGCAGTTTGTCGTTCTGACCTGGGAAGGCTGCACCGAGGAAGACCCCAGTTTTCGTTTGCTGGTGGAGAAGCTGAAAGCAGAAGTGTCGCCCGATCCGCGACATTCCAAGGAGCCGGTTGTCCTGGATGGACAAGGTCTCTCTGCAGAAAAGCGACAGGAGCGTCTGCGGGCCCGAAAACTGGGTGATAAACTGGGGTTGGATGTTGCCGCCAGCGATTTTCGTGGCTGGGCTAACCAGGATGAGAAATGGTTGCAGGGATCGGATAACGGTTGGTATTACCTGACTCCCGAGGGGGAGCTTTATCGTTGGAACGGTAAGAGCAACCTGTTTGGTTTCCTGGGCCGCGCATTCAAGCGCTCGATCGTGGGTGATTTAACCCCGGACGGGACCTACGTTGACCAGTTTGGAGAACGCCAGCCTGGCAAGGACCAGCACAACGATTTTCACGATGACATCCGCCGTCTTTCAGCACGCTATTTCAGCTCGGTTCGCACAGGCCCCGAGGTCGTAGAGGAACTGGCCGGTGAGGGAGGCCCGTTGCGTTTGCGAGGGGCCTCGGATCTGTTACCCGAAGATCGCGAGCGGATGGCGCGAGAAGCTGCCATCGATCGTCTTACCGGAACACTGTTTGCTCCAGCGCTGCCGCCAGGATTTGACTGGAGCAGCAAGTCATTTCAATCGCGTGTCCCTGCTGATCGACTGGCTGCCCTGCCGACTGACTGGAAGCAACAACTCGAAACATTCGTGGCCCACGTGGTCCGGCAGGAGTATGCCGGAGACCGCAAGCGATTCGTGGCCGCCACGGACCTGGTACAGGCACGGCACTGGCGGGCTTACTTTGCCAGCCTTAGTGACCGATTTGAAGAGCAACTCCAGCAACTCCAGTCCCCCCAGGTTGGTTTTGCCTGGACGGCAGAAGCGTTTCGAGCAAGATTGTCGGCAGCGAGGTTTCAGGCCTTGCCGGCCAATTGGGAAGAACAACTGGAACGCTTCGTCGAGACCGTTACCAAGCAGCAATACGATGGGCAACGGGATCAAATGGCGTCTGCAGATGATGTCGCCCAGGCCCGCCACTGGCAGGAATTGTTGGTTGACCTGGACGAGGAGTTTTCTCCGCCGCCCCGGCAAACCTGTATCCTGGTTACGTTCAGTGAGGCGGGCGAGCGTGACCTGCGACGGGTGATGGGCCGTGGGTTGATGGGTAAACCACCTGGGAAACTGGTTCAGTTGGCGAAAGACTCCGGCGTTTTGCCACCCCCGTTACCGCCAACCACCCCCTGGGGTAAAGAGGCACGTCCTGGCGGAAATGTCTTGCGGATGGGTGGACCACCTGTCGATAACGTTGCGATCGACGAGGAGGGAGAGATCACGTTAGTCCGGCTGGTCGGATTTAGTCTCCTGGTTGGACTCGGCATCTCGTATCTCTGTTTCCGTAGTATCAAGATTACCGCCTTGCTCTTTTTTGTTGGTGGGGTCGGTGCGATCTTCAGCCTGGCGATTGTCTGGTTTTGCGGAGGGCGACTGGACTCGGTCCTCTTGACCATGCCCTCGTTGGTCTACGTGCTGGGATTATCTGGCGCCGTGCATATTGTCAATTACTACCGGGATGCCGTCCGTGATCATGGGTTGCCCGGGGCGCCGGAACGTGCCCTGATGCATGGCCTGGCTCCCTGTGCCCTGGCAGCCTTCACGACCTCCCTGGGACTCGTGTCGTTATGCCAAAGTAACATCCTGCCGATCAATAAATTCGGTTTCTACTCGGCGCTCGGTGTCCTGGCTACAGCCGTGCTCTTGTTTACTTACCTGCCAGCAGCGTTGCACGTGTGGCCACCCAAGCAGCCTGCTCCCGGGAAATCCGGCCCAGGTTGGTTCCAGACCGCAGTGGCTGCCTTCTGGAACCGAGTTGGGATTTGTGTTTCCAAGCGATACGGCTGGGTGATAGTCAGTTGTAGCGTGCTCCTGGTCGTGACGGGCCTGGGATTGTTCAAGATTACGACGTCCGTCCAGTTGCTGAAATTGTTTGACGATGATGCCAAGATCATCCGGGACTATGCCTGGCTGGAAGAGAACTTCGGGAAACTCGTGCCCATGGAAATGGTCGTGCAGGTCCCGGCTGCGTCACAGACTCCATCCGTGGAAACGGTCAGGAACCGGGAAGCGGTGTCTGATCAGCAGCGCAATGCAGAGAAATACCAGTATACGTTCCTGGAACGCCTGGAGTTGGTAGACCAGATTCAGCGAACGGTGGAAGAAGTGTTTGGTCCGACCGGTAAGGATATTATTGGGCATAGTATGTCGGCGGTCACTTTTACTCCGGACCTCCCATCCGCTGCTGCACGGACACAGCGTTATACAGCGAATTCGTTACTGGAACGCAACCGAGACCGCTTGCTCCAGGAGGATTACCTGTCGATCGGATTGGCCCAGGGTGTGGCAGCGGAAGTTGCTGGAGAAACGACCCCGGATAGTGAATTATGGCGGATTGGGCTGCGGCTGGGAGCCCTGAACGACGTGGATTATGGCCAGTTTTTTAACCAGTTGAAAACGGTCGTGGAACCCATCCTGGCTGCCTATCGGTTTCGCGACAGATTCCTGCAGAACCTGGAACAACAGGTGATCGTCACTGCCGGAGACGGAGATACTGCCTACAGATCTCCCAGCATCTTTTTCGAAGGAAACAAGATTCTCGTCCTCGGTTCCGACCCTCATCGCCCGCTGTCCGAGATGATTACTGACCAGGGTGATGCCCAGTTACTCAGGCGTCTGCAACTGACGATTTTTGCACGGACCCTGAACGAATTGCTGCTGGTCAAGGGATTCAGTAACAGCCAACGCCTGCCGCATCCACTGATCTGGGTCGATGCCCATAATGCAAAGCACCAGGAACTACTGTCCCGCATGACGGCCGAGAACTGGCAACGTTACGTACAGGGCTTTAACCAGGTCATCGTTCTCGATGACCAGCAATTCAAGTTGCAAGGTGACCAGTCATTTCAGTCGGCTTCGCTTGTCAAGGTGGGTCAGCAGACCATTCATTCATTGTCGGGAACCGCGGGACAGGTCATCGACTGGGAGACCCTGGAACAATCCCCCACGAGCTCCCGGGCGGCGGTCTTGCCCGGCCAGGGACTGAATGTTGTTTACACCGGCGTGGTGCCAATTATCTACAAGGCACAACGGACCCTGCTTACCAGCCTCATCGAAAGCATTGGTTGGGCGTTCGTGATGATTGCTGGCGTAATGATGATCCTGCTGCGCTCCGGTAAATTGTCAGCTGGTAACCTGTTGAATGTGCGTGGTGGTATGCTTTCCATGTTTCCGAACGTGTTCCCCGTTGTTGTCATCTTTGGCATCATGGGTCACCTGAATATCATGGTGGACATCGGCTCCATGATGACCGCAAGCGTAGCCATGGGCGTGGCGGTGGACGATACGATCCACTTTCTGACCTGGTTCCGTGGTGGAGTATTGCAAGGAAAGACACGTCGTGAAGCCATCATGCTGGCCTATGATCGCTGTGCCGGTGCCATGACCCAGACCACCCTGATCGGCGGCCTGGGTTTAAGCGTGTTTGCTTTCAGTTCCTTTACTCCGACGCAACGATTCGGTGTCATGATGCTGACCTTGCTGGGCGCTGCACTGGTTGGCGACCTGATCTTTTTGCCCGCTATTCTGGCCAGTCCACTGGGCAAATGCTTTTGTCCGAAACCAGCGAAGAAATCCAAGTCCGAACCAGCGACGGGACAGGTACAGGACCCGGTGGAGTCAGTCCTGGAAACGACCACGGAAACCGGTTCGACGCCGCATGGTGGCCTGCGGTCGAAACAGGGAGAGCCCCTGCACTTGCGACGCGATAGCGGTCATCGGGGACCACCCAGTTAATCGGCGCTGCCAGTGCGCGCTGTCCGTGCGCCAGTGCGGTACGTGCCAGGTGGTGTGGATGGCCGGAATCAATCCGGCGCGGTGACGATCACCGAGGTAGCCTGTCCACTGCTGGAATGGTTGAGCATCAGCACCGTGGGTTCGGCAGACTTCTGTGCCGGCTTGGCGACGACATGGACTGGGCAGGCAGGGTCCGGAAACTCGTAGTTCAGCGTCCTGGGAATTACGCCGGAGGCCAGCGTCAATACGCTGGCGGCCATCTCCACGGCTCCGCTTCCCGCGCCCAGGTTGCCAAACTGGCTTTTCAGTCCCGTGACCGGGATTTGGCCCAGGCAATGTTCAATGGCACGTGCTTCCTTGACGTCGTCATCGATCGTGCTGGCCCCATGGGCATTTACATAACCGATCGTTTGCCGGGATGCCGGCAACTGGCTACGGGCATTTTGAATCGATGCGATGATGGCATTTGTCAGCGAGGCGGGCGTCGCAGCTCCGGCAAAGTTAGTACTGTGGCCGACGATCTTTCCGAGGATCGTCGCGCCACGTGCGCGGGCGTGTTCACCACGTTCCAGGATCAGGGTCGCGCCCCCCTCGCCGTTGACCGTTCCGTCCCGCTGCAGATCAAACGGACGTGATGCTCCTTGAGGATTCTCCCTGCGTTGGGAGGCACCCTGTTCCCCCCGGTACAGCATCTGGGTAATGCCCAGTCGTGATCCTACTCCTCCGGCAATCATGACGTCTGCCTGCCCACGTTGAATGACCATGATACTTTCGATGATGGCGAGCAGGCTGGAAACATCCGACATCGTGATCGAGTTGCTGTGACTGCGAGCATCATGCCGGATGCCGACATGGCAGGCGGTCATGTTTGGCAGGTACTTGAGTAGCCAGAGTGGGTACATGTGGTGCATGGCCTCGTGGCCCCACTGTTCATACTGGAACTGGTCTTGTTCCTGGCAAGCCTTGACGGCATCGGCCAGGTCCTCGGCCTCGCCGTAGAGCATTTCGTTACCGAAAACCACGCCCAGCCGATCTGGATTGGTTTGGCCCGGTTCGAGTCCGGCGTCCTGCATGGCCAGTTCTGCCGAGGCGCAGCCCAGTTGGATTACGCGGCACATGACCTTGAGGCTTTTACGAGGTTTAACGTAGGCCTTGCCTTCAAAGTCCTCGATCGAACCACCAAATCCGGAAGCTAGTAATTCTGCACCCGGAAAGGTAAATGGTTTGATTCCGCTGGTGCCATCTCGCAGGGACTGGCAGAAGGGCTCGTTGCCAATGCCGATTGGACTAACAACGCCGATTCCGGTAATGACGACCTCACATTGTTCGTTCATCGTGTCTGTAAAAAACTCCTCGTGTACGACATATCTCAGGCGGTTGGATCCCAGTGGTGTTCGTTGTGCGGTCCCGGCCACGAACGTTCGTGGTCAGTTCGCAGGGATGCAACACAGGGACTCCGTTGGTGGTTCAAAGAAGCACTCGATTGTGCCACGATTTGGCCAAAAAGTGAAGGTGTGTCCCGAGAGAAACTCTCCCCGTCACAGGGTCCAGGAGCTGTAAAAGCAGCCCGTGACTGGAAGCCCGAACAGCAGTTTCGGGATCACGATTGTGGCTGGTCCAGGTCAAAAATCCGATACGTTTTATAGAGTTTTGCTCCTCCACGTTGCAAGGTTTTGTAAGAGAGATGATTCGATTCCAGTACCCAGGAGAATTCAACCTCTTCCAGGCCCCAGTCCAGGACGTCTTGTCGTAATCGCGACAGAACAGAGACTCCCAGTCCCCAGCGTTGGTATTCCGGTATGACATTGGTACTCATGATGCGTGCGTTCTTGATGGCCTTACGTTTACCAAGTAGTCGCAGGAATCCGAAGGGAAATAACTTCCCATTGATCTGTCGGACCCGTGGGTTGTAGTCCAGCAGCCCGAAGGCAGCTGCTACCGGTCGTCCGTCAACT
>JAYGDH010000045.1:0-4089 GCA_046583055.1 Pirellulaceae bacterium
AACAACCGCTGGAGCCCCTGGACGACCCGGACTGGGGTGGGGATGACGATTTTGCTGACGACCCGCTTCCTGACGATGCGCAGTACTTCCAGGACGAGGCCGTAGCGGATATTGACCAACGCTCCCAGCCGTCGGCCGCTCGCGACAGCACGCGATTGATGACAGCTGCCGATTTGCTCAAGCAGCAGGGGCAGAGCTCAGTTTCTTCGTACTCGCCGGCGGCCTTCCAGGAAGGTATGCTGGTCCGGCATCCAGAGTACGGGTCTGGATTGATCCTGAAGCTGACCGGTAGTGGTGTGAAGCGTACGGCAACGGTGCAATTCGCCGAGGTCGAAAAGAAGTTTCGATTGTTGCATGCCCCGCTGGAGCCCATCCAGACCGGTGAAGAAGAGTAGAATTCGGTAGGTCCGGGAGGACTTGGGCCAAGGAAAATATGAACAAGCGATATCCTAAAATTGCCCAGTTGCGTGAACCGGCTGCCTTCAGGGAACGCTGCGCTGAACTGCAGCTGGACCTGCCGGTCGATGACGAGATTCTAACGGCACAACAGGATTCCCCGCTGGCCGCGCCACTGCGAATCGGCTCCCGTGAACTTGGCAATCGCTGGTGTATTCATCCCATGGAGGGTTGGGATGCGCTGGCTGACGGTTCACCCTCGGAAAAGACATTACGTCGCTGGTATAACTTTGGTGCCAGTGGTGCCAAGTGGATCTGGGGAGGTGAAGCGGCTGCCGTTCGACAGGATGGCCGGGCGAATCCACACCAGACCCTGGCGATTCCTGCCAACGAGGCGGGACTGGCTGCGCTGTTGGAACAGTTGTGGCAAGGGCATCGTCAGCATGGTGGCATCACGGATGATTTGTTCGTAGGTTTGCAACTTACCCATTCAGGGCGTTTCTCGCGTCCCCATGGGGAGCAACTCGAACCTCGCATCGCTTATCACCATCCCTTGCTGGATGAAAAGTTTCATATTGATCCGACCGATGATAACGTGGTTTGGACCGATACAGACCTGGAATTATTGATCGAGGATTATGTCACGGCTGCGGAAGTCGCGCAGCGCGTCGGATTTCATTTTGTCGA
The DNA here is from genome assembly GCA_046583055.1 of Pirellulaceae bacterium. GTDB lineage: Bacteria > Planctomycetota > Planctomycetia > Pirellulales > Pirellulaceae > JAZADA01. The sequence goes on from JAYGDH010000045.1 coordinate 1,084, forward strand.
TATCAAGGCCTGTCATGGCTACCTGTTGCATGAGTTTCTCAGTGCACGATCACGGCCCGGTCGCTTCGGAGGTGACTTTTCCGGGCGCACCCGGTTGATGCGAGAGATCATCGAGCGTGTCCAGCAGCGTTGTCCCGGCTTGATGATTGGTGTGCGGTTGAGTGTCTTTGATACGCCCCCGTTCGTGACCAGTCGCGAGGTAGGACGTCCGATGTCGTACGATCACCTGTTACCCTACCAGCACGGGTTTGGTGTGAACCCGGAAGATCCGCTGCAATGGGATTGGCAGGAACCTTTCCAACTGGTCGATGAGCTACAGCAGCTGGGAGTGGAGATGTTCAACATCTCCTGTGGTAGTCCCTACTACAATCCCCACGTCCAGCGGCCGGCTATTTTTCCACCCAGCGACGGCTATCAGCCCCCGGAAGATCCCTTGGTTGGGGTGGCTCGACAGATCCAGGCAGCCCGTTGTTTCAAGGAGGCATTTCCCGAGGTGCCGATGGTGGGGACCGGGTATTCGTACCTGCAGGATTACCTGCCCCACGTTGCACAGGCCGTGGTGCGGGCAGGCTGGATTGATGCGGTTGGACTAGGACGGATGGTCCTGTCCTATCCGGAGTTGCCACGAGATACCCTGGAGGCGGGAGAAATTAAACGTAAGCGGGTCTGCCGGACGTTCAGTGATTGTACGACGGCGCCACGGCACGGCCTCTTCTCTGGCTGCTTTCCGCTCGACGATTTCTACAAGAAGTTGCCGGAAGCGGCAGAATTGCAGCAGATCAAACAGCGGTTATCCTCCTAGAACCTGTATTTCCCACGGTGGGGGTTACCGGTTACAATCGCTGTCGAACATGATGACCAACGCGCAGACCTCAACCAGTGGTTTGACACGGTTACGAGAACTGACTCGGAACGTGCAAAACCTGGCAGGCTTCGACCAGGTTACCCGTGCTTTAGAAGAGAAACAGCCGGTAACGATCGACGGAGTCTGGGGATCAGCCTGCGCGCTGATGGCAGCCACGCTGGCCCGACATAATCCCCCCCTGCTGGTGGTCGTTTGCCCACACCCGCGAGAGATAGATCAGTTCGTCGATGACCTGACGCTTTTTATCGATGCCGAGACGACCATCTTTCCCGCCTGGGATGCACCAGTCAGCGGGGATGAATTACTTGATGAAACCTACGGAGACCGGCTGCGCACCCTCAAGCATTTGTTGCAGCAGCAGGGGCGGACACCGGGCGATCAGGAGGATGGCGCGTTACCCCAGGTGGTGGTCACCAGTATCCAGAGCCTGCTCAACCCGGTTCCCCCGCGGGAAGAACTGCTGGGCAATAGCCGCTCGGTGGCGGTGGGAGATCGGCTGGACCTGGAAGCCTGGCTTGACTGGCTGGTAACACATGGATTTCATGCCACCTCGGCTGTCAACCTGGTAGGTGAGTTTTCTTCGCGTGGTGGCATCGTGGACCTGTTTGCCCCCGATTGGGATGGCCCGGTCCGCATCGAACTGTTCGGTGACGAAGTCGAGTCGATTCGACGTTTCGACCTGGTGTCCCAGCGCAGCCTGGAATCCTTGCAGGAGGTGGAGATTACCGTGCCCGGGATGGCACCGACCCACCAGGAGTTTTTTACCTCTTACCTGCCCGCCGGTACCTGGGTCTTGCAGTTGGCCCCGGACGAAGCGGAGACAGCGGTTACCCAGTACCTGGCCAGGCTGGGCGAAGCATCATCGCTGCACGACCTGGACCAGGTGCGCCAGCATCTACAGCAGTTTGGGATGGCTCAGTGCTGGGCACTCGCTCCCGGGGACATGGATACCGTGATGCATCTGTCCATGGAATCCGTGGAACGGTTTAGCGGGGACATGGATCAGGTACGAGCCCAGCTGGATCGTATCGGGCAAGACCAGGAACTTTTTCTGGTTGGAGCGACCCAGGTCGACGTGGAACGATTGGGACGTATCCTGGCCGAAACGCAGGTGGCATCAGGGCGGCAGATTCATTACGTGCTGGGCAGCCTTTCCGGCGGGTTTCGCCTGGTGGACGCGAACACGTTGTTGATCAGTATCAACGAGTTGTTCCAGCGGACCGAGGTACGTCGCCCCCAGCGGCGCCGACAGGGACGCGCCATTGACAGCTTCCTGGACCTGCGCCAGGGGGACCTCGTGGTTCACCTTTCGCATGGAGTCGGCCGTTACCGGGGTCTGCAGTTGATTGCCCGGGAAGGGGAATCCGAGGAACATCTCACCCTGGAATTCCACGGCGGTACGCATGTGTATGTACCGGTCAGTCGAATTGACCTGGTTCAAAAGTACGTGGGGGGCAGCAAAACGCGTCCCAAGTTGGCCAAGATCGGTGGCCAGAGCTGGCAACGGCAGAAGCAGGCCGCCGAGCGAGCGGTCATGGACGTGGCCAGTGATATGCTTCAACTACAGGCTGCCCGGGAGGCCCGGTCGGGTATTTCCTTCACCGCTGATTCGGCCTGGCAACAAGAATTTGATGCCTCCTTTCCCTACCAGGAAACGGAGGACCAGGAAGTGAGCATCAAGGCCATTAAGGCGGACATGGAGTTTGCGCAACCGATGGATCGCCTGCTGTGCGGTGACGTGGGATTTGGCAAGACCGAAGTGGCGCTGCGAGCTGTCTTCAAGGCCGTGGATAGTGGGTACCAGGTGGCTGTCATGGTGCCGACCACGATCCTGGCAGAACAACACTACCGCACCTTTACCGAGCGACTGACCGGCTTTCCATTTGAAGTGGCCAAGCTGAGTCGTTTCTCAACCCCGGCCCAGCAACGAACTGTGCTGGAAGGGCTAAAGTGCGGGCGGACCGACGTGGTTATTGGTACGCATCGCCTGGCCTCTCGCGATGTTCAGTTCGCAAACCTGGGGTTATTGATCATCGACGAAGAACAGCGATTTGGTGTGGAGATCAAGGAACGGCTGAAGTCCGTTCGTCACCGGGTGGATGTACTAACGCTCAGTGCGACCCCCATTCCTCGTACGTTGC
>JAYGDH010000205.1:0-5425 GCA_046583055.1 Pirellulaceae bacterium
CGTTGCGGAACCGGCACCGCGGATGCTATAACATGGGCATTCACTTTCCACTTTTCCAGGCACATTCTCCAGGAACACTGAACCATGACACGTTCCCTGTCTCATCGCAGCTCGCTCGCCTTTTCCCTGGCAATGATTTTCACCGGTTCGTTTTCGACCACGATCATGGCCGCTGAAAAACTGGTCGATCAGAAAGGTACCATCAAGAAACTCGGCAGCGTCGGTTTCGTGATCGTCACAGAACAACCTGGTACCCGCTATGCCCCCAGCAACCTGGCCAAGGAATTTCAACAGGATCAGCTGCGTGTCGTCTTTAGCGGAGAAGTTGGCAAGATCCCGCCAAACGTACGACTGATCGGCACGCCCTTCAAGCTGACTGCCATCGCCAAACTGGCTGTCAAACCGCCTGTTGGAGTCAGAGAAATCAGCGGTCTCAAGCCGGGTGGCCCGGCCAACACGCGTGGCAGCGCCAACAAGCCGACTGTCATCAAGGAGAAGGCCGGGGTTACCAAGTCATTTAGCGACAAGGCCACCCAGGAAAAAGTCCTCAAAGAAGTCAACTTCGAAAAGGAAATCCTGCTGGTTTTCCGTTGGGCCGGTTCTGGGCAGGATCGCATCGCAGCAACTGGCAAAAAGACGGACAAGGGGATCGAGGTTGTATTTGGCTACTCGCGCGGACTGACCCGTGACCTGCGGCGACACTTCAAGGTCTATGCCGTCGCCAAGGATGCGAAGTGGAAAGTCGAGAACAAGGGTTTTGCACGGCCAGGCGGAGCACAACCCCGTCCGCTACCCAGACCACGAAAAGCTCCCGGCACCAGTTCGGTAACGCCGGAAAGCCCGACCGGTCTCACTCGCACCCGCATCCGCGTGCGATAAAGAGTGATTCACTTGCTACTAAACTAATTCAATCGCTTCGCTGGCCAGTCGGTGAAGTCGAATTCCGCCTCTATTCAACTCGCTGCCAGAATCAACCATGAATCTACGATCAACGCTTGCCGCAACTCTTGCCATGTTCTTTTTCCTGTCGGGACCCGTGGTGGCAGTGGCTCAACAGGCCAAGCAGAACACTCGGCCTAACTTCCTGTTCATCATCGCGGATGACTGCACCTACCGTCACATCGGTTGCTACGGCGGGCAGGCACACACACCGAACATCGATGGATTGGCGAAACGGGGCATGCGCTTTACCCGCAGCTTCCAGGCCGCTCCCATGTGTTCTCCCACCCGACACAACATCTACACGGGGATCTACCCGGTCAAGAGTGGGGCGTACCCCAACCATACGTTCGTGAAACCTGGCACCAGGAGCATCGTTAACTACCTGAAACCGCTGGGTTACCGGGTAGCCCTCAGCGGCAAAACCCATATTCAGCCACGTTCGATTTTCCCGTTCGAATACTCGGCCGAGAAGAACAACCCGGACATGAAGGTCATTGACCAGTTCCTGGGGGAATGCCGCCAGAGCAAGACTCCGTTCTGCCTGTTCGCCTGTTCCAACGAACCTCACTCACCCTGGAACAAGGGAGATGCCTCCCGCTACGATCCGGCCAAGGTCACCTTGCCGCCTTACTTCGTGGACACCCCAGAAACCCGCCACAATTTCAGCAACTACCTGGCGGAGATCACCTACCTGGATGGCCAGGTAGGTGACTGCCTCAGGCTGCTGGAGAAACACCAGGTCTCTGATAACACGCTGGTCATTTTCACCAGTGAGCAGGGGTCCGGATTCCCCTTTGCCAAGTGGACCTGTTACGACAACGGTTTGCAGAACGCCTTGATCGCTTCCTGGCCTGGCAAGATCAAGCCTGGCCAGGTGAGTGATGCCATGATTGAATACGTCGACGTCTTGCCAACCTTTGTATCCGCTGCCGGGGGCAAACCTGCCGCGGTCCTTGATGGCAAGAGCTACCTGCCGGTGCTGCTGGGGCAAACTAACCAGCACAAACAACACGTTTATGGATTGCACACCACGCGCGGCATCATCAACGGCTCCGACTTCTTCGGCATTCGTTCCATTCGCGGGGAGAAATACAAGTTGATCCTGAACCTGACCCCGGAAGTCCGGTTCCAGAACGCCTGCACCAAATCACCGGTGTTCAAGTCCTGGGAAGAAAAGGCCAAAACGGATGCCGATGCCGCAGACAAGGTGCGACGCTACCGCCACCGTCCGGGCGTGGAATTGTATGACCTCAGCAGGGACCCGTTGGAATGGAAAAACATGGCTAACGACCCCAAGCTTGCTGATGTACAGAAGGACCTGCAAACCAGGCTGATGGCCTGGATGAAATCGCAAGGGGACCTGGGGCAGGAAACGGAACTGGCGGCTCGTGAACACCAGAACCGCAACCGCAAGAAGAACAACAAGAAGCAAAATCCAAAAAACAAACAAACCCCCACGAAAGAGGCTAACTAAGATGTATCATCTGCTGCGACTGCTGACCGTTATCATTGTGAGCTGCTCATTTCTTACACAGGACATTGCTGCCCAGGAAAAACGAACGTCTACCAGGAAGTCCACCAAGGCCAGCAGTACCGATCAAGCCCTGGCAAAACTTGGCACCAGGAAAGTGCTCTACAAGAAGGTCGGTGATGTCTCGCTGAATCTCTGGTTCTTCTATCCCAAGGGACATGCCACGACCGACAAGCGGCCGGCCATCGTCTTCTTCTTCGGTGGTGGCTGGAACGGAGGTACACCGACCCAGTTCACCAGCCAGTCCCAGTACCTGGCCGCGCGAGGAATGATCTGTATCGTGGCCGATTACCGGGTCAAGAGTCGCCACCAGACCAGCCCCTTTGAATGTGTTCAAGATGGCAAGTCAGCCGTCCGCTGGATTCGCTCCCATGCCGCCGAACACGGCATCGACCCTGATCGCCTCGCTGCCGGCGGCGGTTCGGCCGGTGGCCACGTGGCAGCCGCCACCGCGACCGTACCAGGGCTGGACGAAAAAGGTGAGGACCTCTCGGTCAGCTGTCGCCCCAACGCGTTGGTGCTCTTTAACCCGGTCTATGACAATGGGCCCCAGGGCTATGGATTCGATCGCGTGGGTAAGGAAAAACGCTACCGGGAAATTTCCCCCATCGATAACATCCGCCAGGGGACCCCGCCGGCCATCGTCTTCCTGGGCGACAAGGATAACCTGATCCCCGTGGCCACGGCGCGGCGGTACCAGAAATTAATGCAGGATGTCGGCAGTAAGTCCGTACTGCATATTTACCCCGGACAGGGCCACGGATTTTTCAATATCAGGAAGGGTGGCCAAGAGATCTTTGACCAGATCATGGTCCAGACCGATGCCTTCCTGAGCGACCTGGGATACCTGGAAGCCAGGTAACACGCCGTCACCTCTGCTCCTTACACGAGGCCCCATGATGAAGACCTATCTCCTCCTGCCCTTGTCCTTGCTGATCCTGTCGATCGGTTCCACGGTGCTGGCCGCCAAGACGAACATTGTTTACATCATGGCCGACGAACTCGGCTATTACGAAACCTCGTACATGGGGAGCACGACCATCCAGACTCCCCGGATCGACCAGCTGGCCCGCCAGGGAATCCAGTTTACGCAGGGACTGGCCGGATCCGCCGTTTGCGCACCGACGCGCTGTTGCTTCCTGACAGGAAAGCACAGTGGCCACACCTCCGTACGTGTCAACGGCGGCGGAACGCCGCTGCGATCCGACGAAATCACCATCGGTACGATTCTCAAGAAGGAAGGCTATGCCACCGGCGGTTTTGGCAAGTGGGGTTGCGGTGGCCGTGGTTCCACCGGCGTCCCGGAAAAGCATGGCTTCGATACCTTCGTGGGCTACTATGACCAGGTCCACGCGCACAGTTACTACCCCAAATACCTCATCGAGAACAGCCAGGAACTGCTGCTGGAAGGCAACGAGGGGGGCAGCACGGGAACCAACTACTCGCATTACGTTATCGTGAACCGGGCGAAACAGTTCATCCGTGAAAACAAGGACAAGCCCTTCTTCTGCTACCTGCCGATCACGCCACCGCACGGCATTTTCGACATCCCGGACAACGACCCGGCCTGGAAACTGTACAAGGATAAGCCGTGGTCCGAACCCGCTCGGCGCTATGCCGCCATGGTGAGCATGGTAGATCGCCAGGTTGGTGAAATCGTGGATCTTCTCAAGGAACTGCAACTGGACAAGAATACCATTGTCTTTTTCAGTGGCGACAACGGTGGCAACGACTACTTCACCGACAAGGATCACCCCCGTGGTTTTCACGGCGCCAACGTTCATCCGACGACGGGCGTGGAGTTTCGTGGCAGGAAAGGTAACCTCTACGAGGGTGGTCTGAGAATCCCGGCACTGGCTTACTGGCCCGGAAAGATCAAGCCCGGCCAGGTCAGCGATCACCTCTGGTACTTTCCTGACGTGATGCCCACGATTGCAGAACTGACCGGTGCCACGCCGCCCCGCGACATCGATGGCCTCTCCTTCGTTCCCGAGCTGCTGGGTGCCGACGCCGTCGGCCGCCAGCAACCCAGGCACAAGTACCTCTACTGGGAAATCGGCTCGCAAACTGCGGTTCGCATGAACCAGTACAAGCTCTACCGCAGTGCTCCCAGCCGCCCCTGGGAACTCTATGACCTGGCCACGGATGTCAGCGAAACACGCAACCTGGCGGATGCCCGGACTGAAATCCTGGAACAGATGAAAAAACTGGCCGCCGAGGCGCACCAACCCGCCGTGGAAGGTACCTTTGCGGACACGGTCAACCATGAGAAAGATCGGCAAGCCAAGTGGGGATCCACACGCCCGGCAGGCCGACCCGGCCAGGCCAATCGACTCGACATGAAGGGCGTGATTGCCCAGAAGAACTACAAGTTAACACGTGTCAGCAGCGAGAGCCGGGGCAACCAGCGACTGGCCCGGCACGCCTTCGATGGAAAACCTGCTACCCATTGGCATACCAGTTTTAATCCCAAACCCGACAAACATCCTCATGAATTGGTCATCGACCTGGGCAAGGAATTTACCGTCAGCGGGCTGCACTACCTGGCCCGGCAGGACGGCGGTTGGAACGGGGCGTTGAAGGATTGTGCGATTTACGTCAGTAATCAGCCGGACACTTTTGGAGACCCGGTAACGAAAACCGTTTTTCGTAAATCACGACGCACCCAGCGGGTCAGGTTCGCCAAGACCACGGGCCGTTATATTCGGCTGGTGATTACCAGCGAGGTGAACGGTGGACCGTGGGCCTCGATTTCAGAACTGGGCGTTGTGGGCCGGTAAGGGCACTTTTTTCGGCCAAATTCCCCGCCCGACACAAAGAAACCTTTGCACATCGACCGTAAAGCATTACGCTGATGGCCAATCACGGTCTTTCAGTTCAACTCTTTCCTCGGAGTATTTTCTGTGATGCACCATCGCCAGTCACGCCTCTCTTCCGCTGGTTACACGCTGC
>JAYGDH010000245.1:0-7076 GCA_046583055.1 Pirellulaceae bacterium
GACGGCGGGGATGCAACTGCCGCCATCATGGTGTCACTCGATGTAGCGGTACTTGCGGGCATTCACTACTGGCTGAGAACAGAAACTCGCTTTGACATCTGGTCGTTACTGGTTTCCACTCTCGCGATCGGGGGTCAGTTAACCATCCTGGCGATCATCTCCCTCGCCAAAGTGTTTGAGTCGAGTGACTGGGATGACTGGAAACTACTCTTCCTGCTCGGTGCGATGATCGCCTTTGGCATTTTCTTCGGCTGCACACTTTACCTGCGCAAGATACGGGACCAGCAGCACGCACCCACGCCGGGTGGCGATGACCAGGATCCAGGCCCAGGTTCCGACGCCAACGACGGAGCGGAGGACGCTCCATGAGCCATTCACTGAATGACAAACCGCTGATGGCGACCGACCTGATTGCTTACCTCCAGGGCAAATACCAGGTCGATGAGACGGCAGCCCTTGCGGTGGCGGAGGATCGGCTGAGCTACAATTCCTTCCCGCTTTACCTGCGCATCCTGATTGGCGTTGGCGCTGTCGTCTCCGGCGGTCTGCTGTTGATTTTCCTCGGAATCGCCGGCCTCTTCGACGAGGCGTCGAACCTGCTGGTACTCGGATTCACCATGCTCGGCGTGGCAATTTACGTCCATCTTCGCAGCCGCGACAGGGATCAGTCCAAGGTCTCCTTTGTCGCTGAGCAACAGTTGTCATTCCTGGGAGTCTTTACCGGCAAGATACTCATCGTCACGGGGGCCGCGATGCGAGACCAGGCGGTGGGTGTATTTATCTGCACGCTGGCCTTCACATTATTGACGTACTGGGTCTACGACATGTACCTGGACCGACTGGCTTCTTGTGCAGGCACCCTGGTTTCCGGCCTCATCCTGCTGAACGACAAGTTCCACTGGGACTTGGATAACGAAATCGGGATACTGGTTCACCTGCTGGTTCCACTGGGCCTGGCAATCTACCTGCACCCACGTATCAAGCAGACCTATAATCCCCTGGCCATCGCCCTGGTCGGAGTCGCAGCAGCCTTTTCATTGGGGGCCATGGTGGACGGTTCCCTGGGAATGCTGGCAAAGGAAGTATGGGAACATGAAGTGTCTTTAGCTGGACTGCTGACGGTGATGATCACCTGCTGCTCTTTAATTGGACTGGTGGTTTGGGCCTGCGGGGGCAAGAGTAGCTTGACTAGTCGAAATGTCATCGCAACCATCGCGCTGACTCTGCTGCTCGGACTCGCCAGCCTGACCAGTACCATGATTGGGCTGATCGTTATCATCCTGGGGTATGCCTGTCACGATCGCCTCATCACGCTCGTTGGAGCACTTTTCTTACCGGCAACTCTCTGGCTCGCGATTCACAGCCTGGACATGGGGCTGATGACGACTGGCATCGTGTTAGTTGCGGCCAGCCTGATCCTACTGGCGGGCTACTTCCTCTTTCGTTACTGGAGTTTCGGGGACCAACCCGAAGATGGCAGCTCTGAAATAGCAGGGGAGGGCATTCCCCATGCGTAAATCAGCGATCGTGCTGCTGCTGACCGGAATCGTCTCGCTAGTCTATGTCAATGGAATTGCCTGGCGTTACGCAGCCCTCCGCAGCCAGGGGAACCTCGTCTACCTGAAGCTGGCGCCGGTTGACCCCATTTCCCTCGTACAGGGTCAGTACATGCGACTGCGTTTTGCCCTTGAACGACGGGAAACGCCCTTACGAGAAGCGGAACGCAACCTTTTCAGGGAGGATCCAAACGCTCGTGTGTTGGCCGTCCTGAAACTTGACGGCAACAGGGTGGGAACCGTGACCAGGCTAATCCCGGGAAACCCGGCGGCCTCAACCATCGGCGAACTTAGTGACCAATATGGCGCCGCTGGCTACGCCTTATTGGCTGTTGAAGTTGGCGATGACTTCAGGAACTATATCGCAGAAGACCGTGAAGACCACGACGATGGTCCACCAACATTTTCGATCACGCTACGGCAAAACTCGTTCCTGTTCGAGGAAAACACACCGGAACGATACGAGGAGGCTCGCTACGGCATCTTCCGGGTCACGGCTAGCGGTGGGTATGTCCTGGTCGACCTGGCCGGCGAGGATTTCGAACCGATGACCGCCGTCAAGAAGTGACCACGCACCGCGATCACCTCAACAGCGACTGGCACCATAGTTAGCGCAAGAAATGTAGGTCCGCGTAACGCCCGGGTGACCTGCGGGGCAGGGGAGTCATCGCCTGTACCAGATCACGACCTGCGTAAACATGGACGCCAGAACCACGACTGCGGCCACCAGGAACGGTAATCGAAAGGTCTCAGCGCCGCTCAGCAATGCCCCGGCCAATGAACCTCCGACCGCGCCGAACATCAGGAACGACTCATTGAGCCCAAATGCCTTGCCTTGTTCGTCAGCCGTCGCGCCGGTCGAGCTGTAGTAGAGGCTGCCGTAATAATTGAACCCCATCAACACGGAAAAAACACAAACCGAGAGGCCGAAACCGAGGGCATCAGCACTCGCGTAAATCCCCAGCAATCCCACCAGGCCGAAACCATGGGCGATGACGACGAAACCAATTCGATAGGGCCACTTTGGCACCAGGTACATCAGCAGGAACGTGCCGATGGTGCAGGCTCGCCCACAGGCCATCAGGGTACCGTGAATATCCGCGTCGATCTCCTGCTGCACGATCAACTTGGGCAGGAGAAACCAGATAAGGCTCATCGAGAACATCCCGCTGAAATTGGCACACCAGTTCACGCGTGAAAACAACCGGGACAGGTCCGCATCGTAATCCCCCGCATCACTCGGACTGGCCTCTTCATCTGCCGGCTCCCGTTCCCGGACAAAGATAAAGCAGGCCGCACTCAAGGCAGCAGCTCCCATGGCTACATAAAACGGCGCGTAAGGCGCCACGTGCTGATAGATCACTCCGCCACTAAGCTGAGCGGCTGCAATACCACCGTTGAATGCCAGGCAAAAATAGAGGTACGTTCTCATCGTGCCCTTACCAGACTTGGCGTGTCCCAACGAAGCCATGATGGGCGGGTAGATAACCCCCAGCGCGAAACCCACGGTGACGTATGAAACGTAAAAACCAATGCTCGAGGGCTCAGAGACCGTAACCCCGGCGAACGCCAGCGTCATGACGATCGTCCCCGTCACGGACACGCGGTTCTTACCAATCCGGTCCGCCAGGCGACCGGAGATCGTGTTGGCCAGGCCGGCGACCAGGAAATAGGCCACGCCGAGGTATCCCATGGCCTGGGCGCTGGTTTCCTGATCCGCCAGCAAGCGTGTGCTCACGAAAATAAACAGGATCGCAGAAAAATCGGTCAACCACGAAATAAAATAGAGCATCGAACCAGACAGTGCGAAGGAATCAAAAGAACCTCAGCTCGCAGTTTTAGCCTCTCGTGATTCTCATCCATAGGGGGCCCGCCGAATCAACTGGCATTAACGGGTCACGACTACCGCCTGAGCCGTTACAATAGGTCATCCGTTACCACTTGCGTGCTGCCTTCACGAGGCCACCACCTGTCATGATTCCGACCGACCTCAACTTCCAGGAACTTCGTGAGTCCAATGACATTCTGGGGGACCCCGTGGCCCTGCAACAGGGACTCGCCGAGGACGGCTACCTGTTCTTCCGTCATTTGCAGGATCCCGAGATGCTTCGAGAGCTTCGCCGCCAGATGCTCACAACGATGCAGCATGGTGGCTGGATCAAGCAGGGGACCGACCCGATGGATGGTATCGCCGAGCCTGGCGTCCAGTGCACCGAAGGAGACCTGGCCTATACCGATGTGTATCACGAGGTCTATCGGAACCAACTGTTTCACGAATCGGCCCACCGTCCAGAGATGATCGACACGGTTTCGGCGATTACCGGACGTCCGATGATGCCACAGCCACAAAAGGTGGCCCGACTGTGGTTTCCCCGGTATACGGCCCACACCACACCCATCCACCAGGATTTTGTCCACTTCCAGGGAAGTTTCGCGAACCTGACCTGCTGGGCACCGGTGGGCGACTGCCCAATTGAACTGGGCGGCCTGGCCGTACTGAAAGGCTCTCACCAGGTCGATCACGTGATGCAGCACCACTTCTCCCTGGGTGCGGGAAGCCTGATGATCAACCCGGAAAACTACAAACCACTCGGTCTCGAGTGGCACACGACGAACTACGAGATCGGCGATACGCTCATTTTCCCTGCCTTAACACTGCACATGGCGTTACCTAACATCACCGCGGATCGGCTCCGCGTTTCGCTCGACAATCGCTACCAGGCCGTGGACGAGACGATCGCCGAGCACATGCTGGATCCACACCTCAGCAACTTCAGTCATTTTGACTGGCCGGATGTTTACCGCGACTGGACGTCGGAAACCTACCAGTACTACTGGAAACAATACCATCTCAACTCGGTCCCTCGGGACACTTCCTATTCTGATCATGGTTTTTACCAGGCCTGTGATTTGGCACGCCAGGGGAACGACGAGGCGATCCATCACCTGCAACGCTTCGTGAAACGGGCCGCTGGTACCCCGGAGGCCGCTGAAGCCCAGACCGTACTTGATCAATTACCCTAGGGCATTGTTGGCGGTGCACCTGGATACAAACACCGTGTCCTGGCGCAAACCTCTCCGCCTACAACGATGGATCCATCCGTCGTTCGCGCGACCAGTTGAGCCACTTTCGGTACTGGTACAGAAAGACCACAGGAAACGGCACCATGATCAGGAACAAAAGTATCATGATCGCAGCGATCGCGTACCCCAGCTGACCATCCGCTGCCGGGGATTTCCAAAGCAGGGCACACGCTGCGATCACGACTGGCACCACCGCACACCCGCTGCAACCGTAAGACACCTTACGATTCCCCACGGGAACAAATACGCCACCACCGCAGTGGGCACACACATCTTTCCGCCAGCTACTGGTGCCGTTTGAACTATGAACCGTTTTCTTGCGCGTCGTCGTGTGCTCCTGGCACTTGCGGCACCAGGAGATGGTTTCGTCAGGCTCGTGGGACGCAATTTTCTTCTCCGGAACAGGAGGCCTGGGATCATTTCGCTTGCGACATTTTATGGATCATCGAACCGACACCGACGATCCCCAAGACCCCCAGTACGAGACCGATCCAACCTTCCTGGGAAAAGTGAGCGGGCGCAGCGAAGAGGGCATATCCGGCCGCCCCCATACCGATATAGGCAATGCCCGTATGGAGATCCAGGTTCTTGTTGCTCTTGGCCGTCAGGTTAAAACGACCACCTGCCCACCCGCCAGGGTGCAAGCTAAAAAAATCACGATGGTTACAATAACGTTGATCGTTTCAAGCGTACTCATGGGCTGCACTACACAACCTTATCCAGTGATCGAAATCGACGATTGTATCAACGACCCGTGTGATTTATTGAATTTCGTCACCACAATGTCCAGTTTCTGCACTTGCGGCGGTATTATCAAGAGAAGACGTCGCTTTTCGGGACACTTTCTGACTTGGGTGGTGTTACCAGCAGCGAGTCGCCAGCCCCCAAAAATGCATACCAATTCACTCGAAAAACATCTATATTGAATGCATCATTTGCAGATCGCCTTTTGTCCCTTAGAACTCCAGCCATCGAGCTACCAACATGACCACGAACCGATTTGCTCCTGTGATCACAATATCGGCCACTGCCATCCTGAGCACCACGCTCTACTGGTACTGCACCGCCCAGGAGCCGGCTCGCGTCACGCTAGTTTCACGCAAGGCGCCCAGCGTCAAGGCCAGTGATGCTCCCCGTGCCCCGGTGGCCCTTGGGCATTCCTCGTTCATGAGTCCCCACGCATCCCCGATCGTGGCCCAGCAGGACCGCGTATTCGTGACCAATACCCCAGCGGACACCGTGGACGTCATCGATACCACGAGCCGTAAGGTCGTTGCCCGCATCCCCGTGGGCGTCGACCCCGTCGGACTCGCCATTCGGCCCGATGGCAAGGAACTCTGGGTTGCCAACCATGTTTCCGACTCCGTCAGCGTGATCGACATTGATCCGACCAGCCTCACGCACTTGACCGTGATCGCCACGGTACAGGATTTCGACGTTCGCACCAGGGCAACTCGTTTTGACGAACCCGTGGGCATTGCATTTGCCAGCAATGAGAAGGCCTACGTTGCCCTCTCCTCGGAAAACGCCATCGCCGTGGTTAACGTTTCCACTCGAAAGATTACCAAGCGACTTGACATCACAGCCCAGGACCCGCGGGCCATCCGGGTGCAGGGGAATCGACTCTACGTCATCCCTTTCGAATCAAACAACAAGACACAGCTTTCCGGTGGTGCCGGCGACAAGATCGACGGCGACCTGGTGACTTTCGACGCCTGGGAGCATTCTATCCGTAACAACAACGTCCTCTCCATCGGACACGTCGTCGACATTATCAAGCACCCCCGCGTTCCCGACCGGGACCTTTACGTGTTTGACACCAAGACTGACAAGCTGCTGGAGGTGGTCGATACCCTGGGAACCCTGCTTTATGGATTAACCGTTGATTCCAAGGGACGGGTTTTTATCGCCCAGGCTGATGCCCGCAACGACGTGAACGGTCGTTCCGGAAGCAAAAAGCACGGCCTCGAAGAACTTCAGAACCGGGCCTTTCTTAACCAGATTACCAGCATTGACCTGGGCCAGAAAGACCTTCAAAAACCAACCTTCATGAACCTGGAACCCCTCCCCCCGAACCAGCCGGCGGAGGACATGGCCCTGGCAACTCCGTTTGCCATTGAAGTCACTCCGGACGATTCCACCCTGGTGGTCTCCGCTGCAGGTTCAGACAAGATATTTACCGTTGACGTTGAGACCGGGAAAGTCCTTTCACGTGTCAACGTGGAGGCCGTACCCCGTGGTATTGCCCTGGCTAGCAGCTCCAATGGCAAGCAGACCCACGCCTGGGTACTGAACGCGGTCGCCAACACGGTCTCGCTGATTGACGTATCTAACCCGGCCAAGCTCGCTGCCGTGGCCACCGTCCCGCTCCAGGATCCCACCGACCCGGCGGTCAAGCGTGGACGTATCGCATTCAACACGGCCGCCGCCTCTAGC
>JAYGDH010000257.1:0-2713 GCA_046583055.1 Pirellulaceae bacterium
CGGCAGGTCCTCGTATTCGAAGGTCACCTTCACCCCGATACGTTCGCCCAGCACGGGTGATGTAATCTGATTGTTCTGCCCGTCGACCAGGTAAGCATCCACCAGCGTCAGGTTCGCTGCCAGCAATCGTCGATCTTCCAGTGGCTCCAGGAACAACGGGCGTCTTGCGATACCGTTACCTGTCCGCTGTCGACGAGACCGAAAAAACTGCATCAAACTCTCTTTCCATGAAACCAAACGGGACCACCGCCTCGCTGTTCTGTGCTGCGACCGGTACCCATATTAACCTCTCCCCTGACCACGAACGAATTTTTCTCCCTCTTTTCACGGCTTCCCACTGTTTGCCTTGAGAATCGGTTACCGCAGCGCTCGTTTCGTCTATAATACGCGCACCTCTCGAAGGACTTCATGGAAAGAACGACTCGTATGACCCCTGAAGAAAAACTAGCGGAACTGGGTATCACGCTTCCGGAGGCACCACCGGCCGTGGCAAACTACGTCCCGTGGATTCAAACCGGTAACGTGATCATGACATCCGGCCAGTTACCCTTCGTCGCTGGCCAGATCCAGTACGCCGGAAAATGTGGTGGCGAGGTCACGGTAGACGATGGGTACCAGGCCGCCCGTCTCTGCGCGATCAACGCGATGGCTCAACTCAAGGCTGCCACCGGCAAGCTGTCCTCGATCACCAAGATCCTGAGACTGGAAGGGAACGTACACAGCAGCCCCGGATTCCAGGGACAACCCCAGGTACTCAACGGAGCCAGCGACCTTTTCTTCGAGGTTTTCGGTGACCGGGGAAAACATACGCGTACTGCCCTGGGCATTCACGAGATGCCACTGAACGCTGCCGTTCAACTAAGCGTCTTTGCCGAAATCGAACCCGACTAACCCGGCTGGTAAGACATGTTTCGTTTATCCATCCAATGCATCCTGGTAATCAGCTGCCTGGCTTCCAGCCTGCTGGCCCAGCAAAAGGAATGGCCGTACCGGTTACTGGTCAAGCCTGCCATCCCGAAAGTCGAGCAGGCAGCATGGAAATCCAATGATATCGATGCCTTCATTCTCAAGGCACTCCAGGAACGCCAGCTGCAGCCAGCCAAGCGTGCCGAGCGCCAGGTACGGCTGCGACGACTCTACCTGGACCTGATCGGTCTGCCACCGTCTCCGGAAGAGACCGCAACTTTTCTCCAGGATAAGTCACCCGAGGCCTATGCCAAGCTGGTTAACAAGCTGCTTGACGACCCCCGTTACGGGGAACACTGGGCCCGTTACTGGCTGGACCTGGCACGCTATGCCGACACGGCTGGCTACGAGGGAGACCCCGACATGCCCCATGCCTGGCGGTACCGGGACTACGTCATTGACTCGTTCAACCGAGACAAGCCCTATGACCAGTTCATACGTGAACAACTGGCCGGTGACGAGTTGCAGGATATCCTGGGAGCCGGCGAATTGCCCAACGTGGCACCCGAACCGTTGGTGGCCATGACCTTCCTGCGACTGGCTCCCTTTACCGAGCCCCGGGGAGATGAATCACGCCACGAATTACTTAGTGAAATGACCTCCACCGTTGGCAGCGTTTTCCTGGGCCTCACCGTCGGTTGCGCAAAATGTCATGATCACAAGTACGACCCCATTCCCACGGCCGATTTCTACCGACTCAAAGCCTTCTTTGCCACGGTCCAGATTCCCCCGCCGCTGCGTGGAGACGGTTTCCAGATCGGGGGCCCCACACCAGCTGCTTTTTATCGCAAGGGAGAGGCGGACTGGGCCACTGCCAAGGGCAAACAGTTACAAGCAGAGGCAGCCAGTGCCAGCAAGGAACTGGAGATTCTGTCGGCCGGTTTCAAGCAGCGACTGGCCCTGCAGGCTGGTTTCGGGATCCAGGCACTCGGCGGATTCCTGGGTAATGACTACTACTTCGATCGTCGCCACGTAACGGACAACAAGCCGCACCGAACCGTTATCAACGCCGCCAACGGCAAGTGGCAGTACTTTACCGATGGCCGGTTATCGACCGAGCAAGGGACTCTCTCGGGCAGCAATCGTGGCCACTGGTACCAGGGGCTCAAGAAACCAGCCTACGTTTCGCTGGGCAGTGCCACCAACGGCACCGGCAAGGCCTCGCTGGCGTTTTTCAATGGCCGGGTTTCGCAGATGCTCGTTTTCAATCGACCGTTGAGCGCGCAGGAAGTCCGCCTGGACATCGCGCAACTGGCAAAACTTCCCGGCCTGAGATTCTGGCTCGATGCCGCTGACCTGGACGGAGACCCGGCAACAGCCAATCCACAGGCCGGCAGCCTGGTTACTTCCTGGAAAGACCGGCAGAGTGGTCTCATCCTCAAGCAGGAAGATTCCAAGCTGCAGGCACGCCTCGGCACCTTGCCCGGCACGGAGCTGCCGGCCGTGGTTTTTGACAATGACTTCCTCGTTGCTGACTCAGCGGGTGCAGCTTTTCTGGGTGATCGGAAAGGATCGATTGTCACGGTTTTCAGCAGCCGGGATAACGACGAATCCTATCTCTTCGAAGTGGGCGGAGACGGCCAGTTCATCAGTACGTTCGTCAATCCATCGGCGCGCAGTACGAACGGCCAACTGGAAGCAATCATCGCCGATCGAACGGACGAGCGAATCAGCGACCAGGAGCGGAACCAGTACCGATCACTGCGATCCCGCTCCAGGTTCCTGCCCCAGCAACTCAAACGACTCC
>JAYGDH010000357.1:0-18388 GCA_046583055.1 Pirellulaceae bacterium
GGATTAAGGATTAGTGTCGGGACTGACGAACAGGTGGCTGCCTGCCTGGAACTGCTCAAGGGTAAGGTGTGATATGTCAAGAACCGCTCGTATTGAACGAGAAACGAATGAAACTCAGATTCAACTGGCATTGAACCTGGACGGTACTGGGATTTCAAAGATCCAGACCGGGGTAGGTTTCCTGGACCACATGCTGGAACTGCTGGCCAAGCATGGAGTGCTGGACCTGGAAGTCCAGGCCACCGGTGACCTGCATGTGGACCAGCATCATACGGTAGAAGATGTTGGGATCTGCCTCGGGCAGGCGTGTCGTGAAGCGGTGGGTGATAAGTCGGGGATTCGTCGTTACGGACACTTTACCCTGCCGATGGAAGAAACGCTGGTCACGACCGCGATTGACCTGAGTGGACGTTATGCGATGGTTTTCCAGGCGGAATTTCCAACTGCGAAAATTGGTGAATTTGACAGCGAACTGGTAGAGGATTTCTGGCAGGCGTTTGCGGCCAATGCCCTCTGTAATTTTCACGTGGTATTGCACCACGGTCGCAATAGCCACCATGTCAGCGAGGCGATTTTCAAGAGCGCCGCACGTGCCCTGCGGATGGCTACTGAACAGGATCCGCGCGTGGATGGAGTTCCCAGTACGAAGGGGACCCTGGACAGCTAGGCGACGATTCAGTCGTTAACGTGGGTTTCCAGGAACCTGGCTAGTCGGTGGAAATCGCTGTTTGCCTTGATGTAACGGACGACGGTCACCAGTGTTTCCGGGTCAACCAGTTCCTCGAAGGGCACATAGTGCAGATCGAGCTGTCCGGAAATGGAGACCATGACTCCGTTGAGTTGTTTTTCGACCAGTCCGATGTAAGCACCAACACCCAGTTGGCTACCCAGCATGACGTCGAATGCATGGGGCTTTGCACACCGTGATTCGTATCCCAGCTGGAGTCCGGTAACCTTCCGTTTGCATCCCGTTTCACGCTCGTAAGCCTCTGCGATCAGTTTGCTCATGAGCCGAGAGAGGTTGACGTCAGAAATGGAAATATGTCCGTGGTCGTCTCGGGCAATTCCTTCCAGGTACTGGTAAGGCAGAAACTCGGCCAGTCCTTCCGCGATGATGATGACACCGAAGGGCTTTCCTTCGGTGTCCCGGGCCTGCATGGTTTTCACGATGCGATCAATGATGGCATCCATTTCCATGATGGGACGGGTTTCTTCCTGTTGGGTCTGGGGGTTTGTGTACGTTTCCGTGCCCCGGTAAGGCCCGGTGACATCTTCCACGCTGATGACCAGGCTGGCTTCACCCGCGATGGCAGCTCCATAGGCCAGCCATCCTGCACTACGTCCCATGGTCTCTGTCAAGAAGTAGGCGCTGGCTGCTTCAGCGTCATAGACCAGGTTACGTACTTCGCTGGCCAGCGTGTCGACGGCAGTAAAGTAACCAAAGGTGAAATCAATTCCCATGTAGTCGTTGTCGATTGTTTTGGGCAGGTGCGTAACCGGAATCCGAGGCCGATCGGCTGGCAGCCGGTCCTGGTACATCTTGAACTTGTTGGCTGTTTTGAGCGTGTCGTCTCCACCGATGGAGATCAGCGCGTCGACCCCCAGGGATTGCAGGCCTTCATAAACGTTTCGCAGCTGTGCGGAAAGTTCTGGATCATCGAAGTGATCGGGATGCGAGATGTGTTTTCCCGGATTGGCCCGTGATGTTCCAATCAGGATGCCCTGCGAGTTACGCGTTCGCTTCAGGAACGAGTAGTCGATCTCGAAATAATCAACGCCACTTTTCAGAGGCGTGGCTGCATCATAACTGATGAGCTTGGAGTATCCCTGCTTGATTCCAATGACTTCAATGCCGGCCCGGAGAAACGAAACCGCAGCGGTGGAAATAACTGCGTTGGCCGCCGGCGCGGGGCCGCCGGCGAACAGGATCGCAGCTCGTTTAAAAGTATGTTCTGGTTTCGAGGGAGGCGATAAGGAGCTTGGCATGGTACATGTCTCGAGCAAACAGGAGGATAGGATGTCCGTCAATCCGTGATCACGCTGGATCCGGCACGGGAACTGATGAGTTTAAAGTTCGCAGGGAAGATCGCCAACCGCCCTGCCAGCAGATTCCGGAGCGATCCCGAGAAACAGGTGATTGCCGGGAGGGTCGTTGGTTACTTTGGGTCACTTTTTCTGGAGCCAGGTCCGTTCCACGAATCCCGTGTCGATCCATCCCTCGGCGAAGTCGGAATGGCTCAGCACCTCACGATGGAAGGGGATCGTGGTTTTGATGCCTTTAATTCGTATTTCGTCAAGACAGCGAATCATGCAGGCAATGGCCTGGGCGCGGGTTGGCTGGTGGACGATCAGCTTGCCGATCATCGAATCGTAGTAAGGTGATACCTGGTAACCACTGTGTGCATGGGAGTCGAAGCGTACCCCTGGTCCACCGGGGACGAACATTTGTTCGATCGTTCCGGGACAGGGCTGGAAGAATCGTGCCGGGTCTTCTGCGTTGATTCGGCATTCGATGGCCACCCCGTTGACCTTGATATCATCCTGCGTCATGGGGAGTGGTTCATTAGCGGCGATGCGAATCTGGGATTGAATCAGGTCGATGCCTGTCACCATTTCCGAGACCGGGTGTTCCACCTGGATATGAGCATTGACCTCGATGAAGTAGAACTGGTAGTTTTGGTCAACGATGAATTCCACGGTTCCGGCATTGGTATAGTTGGCGTGCTTGATCATCCGCACGGCCGCCTGGCACATGTCCTGGCGAGATTTTTCCGGAAGATTTGGTGCCGGACTTTCCTCGATCAGTTTCTGGTGACGTCGTTGCGTGCTGCAATCTCGGTCCCAGAGGTGAACCACGTTGCCATGATGATCAGCGAGGATTTGAACCTCGATATGCCGCGGTCGTTCGATGTATTTTTCCAGGTAGATTCCCGGGTTCCCGAAAGCCGCCTCGGCTTCCGTCTGGGCCTGCTGCATGGCAGAGCTGAGGGCTTCGGCGTTTTCTGCCACCCGCATTCCCTTGCCGCCTCCACCAGCCGTGGCCTTGACCAGCACGGGAAAACCGATCTCTTTGGCAACCCGTTCTGCTTCTTGTTCGTCCTCGATCAGTCCGTCACTTCCAGGTACCACGGGTACCTGGGCCTCACGGGCCATGTTGCGAGCCCGGTTCTTGTCCCCGAGCATGTCCATGGCTTCCGGCTGAGGACCAATGAAGTCGATCTCGCAACTTCGACAGATTTCATTGAAGCGTGCGTTTTCAGCCAGGAATCCGTAGCCAGGATGAATTGCGTCGACGTTGCCAACCTCGGCAGCGCTGATCACCTGGTCAATTTTAAGATAGCTTTCCGCTGATTTCGCCGGGCCGATGCAGTAGGCCTCATCAGCCAACTCCAGGTAAGCACTGCCGCGATCAGCGTCACTAAAGACGGCGACCGTTTCGATGCCCATTTCACGACAGGCTCGGATAATTCGCAGGGCGATTTCGCCACGATTAGCGATCAGGATTCTATTGTACATGAGTGCGGAACGATTAGTTGCTGGTATCGATCTTGAACAACGGTTTACCGAATTCCAATGGTTCGTCATCGTCGACCAGGATGGCTACCACCCGACCACGTACTTCGGCAGGAATTTCGTTGAATACTTTCATTGCCTCGATGATGCAGACCGTTGAGTCCTCGTTGACGTGGTCGCCAAGCTTGACGTACGCATCTGCGTTCGGGTTTGCCCTGGAGTAAAACGTTCCTACCATCGGTGCCTTGATGTAGGTGATGTTTGCTTCCTCAGCGGCTTCAGTTGCTTGGGCCGGGGCCGGGGCCGCCGGGGTAACCGGTGCCGGGGCAACAGGAACCGGGGCAGCAGGCATCATCGTTGGAATCATCGAACCCGCTACCGGGTTGTCCTGCGTGCGAGCTAGCCGGATTTGCTGATCCCCCTGCCGCAGGTCCACCTCGGTGAGACCGTGTTCTTTCATTAAATCGATCAGTCGGCGGACGCGGTCCAGCTCAAAAATGTCATCAATGTTATTTTCAGAGTCCGCCATCGGACTTCTCCCATCCATTCAAAAAGGGAAGGCAAAACGCAGTGGATTAGTTACTGGTAAATTGTGTACTAGAACACCATATCTTAATAGGTCAAATGGTGAAACAGTCTGAGAATTGTTTGGGGACGCTGCTGAGCACTTCATGACCGTCCCGTGTGACAAGGATGTCGTCTTCGATGCGAACCCCACCCCAGTTCGGCAGGTAAATACCCGGTTCTACCGTCACGACCATACCCGCTTTCAGGGGGCGTTTCTGGCGGGGAGCCAGTCCAGGTCCCTCGTGGACTTCAAGTCCAATTCCGTGTCCCAGGGAATGCCCGAAACGCTTGCCATAACCGGCCTTGGTGATCACCGAACGGGCTGCTGCATCGACGTCTTTCATGATGGCCCCAGGTTTAATTTTCTTGATAGCTGCTAACTGGGCCTGCAGTACGATGTTGTAGATGCGCTCCAGCTTTGCCGGTATTGTTCCTGTCACTAGTACACGGGTTAAATCGCTGATGTAAAGATTTCCGACGGCTCCCCAATCGATCAGTACAAATCCACTTTCCTTGATTTGATGGTGAGTCGGATGGGCGTGAGGCAAGGCTGCCCGAGGCCCCACGGCGACGATCGGTGGGAAGCTGCAGCCGTTGCCACCGAACAAGCGGATTTGATTCTCGATAGCATAGGCGACTTCCTTCTCCGTTTGTTCCGGTCGCAGGCTGGCGCGGATGACGGCAAAGGTGCGTTGGGCGAGATCAATGGCATTCCGGATTTCCTGGATCTCGTGGGCATCCTTGATTTCACGCAGGCCCTCGACCAGTCCGGAACTTCTCAAGAGCGTCACTCCAGCGAGAGTTGCCTCCAACTGATCAAACAGGGAAAGCGTCAGGGACTGGGATTCCAGGGTCATCTTGCGGACGCCCGTTTTCTTGGTCAGCTTGGCCAGGGATGCCATCATGGGCATGGCCGACGTACGAATCACGACGTCCAATCCAGGGCATTCCTCTTCCAGTTGTTGGCTATAACGCGAGTCGCTGACCATCACCTCATCTGTCGGTGTGATCAACAGGTAACTGTCGTCCCCGGTGAATCCGGTCAGGTAGGTGACATTGGTAAAGTTGGTAATCAGGATGGAATCCATCCCTGCACGTTTGAGTTCTCGACGCAGCTTGTTGCGGCGAGTGTTATAGCGAGTCATGGTGCGTTATCCGAAAAGAGGAGTGTGTGAAACGGTTTGACTGCCGGCTAATCAAGGATTCTGGTCCTGGGGCTGATTGTCATGGTTAACCAGGATAACGCAAGGCTGGTGATCTGCTGCAACCTCGTCAGGCACGCTGGCATAGGAAGCAATAATCACCAGGTCGCCTGGTTGGATATGATGTGCGGCAGCTCCATTGGCACAAATGGTGCCGGAGCCAGCGGAGGCGGAAATGGCATAGGTCGTCAGCCGGTTTCCGTTGCTGATGTTGTATAGCTGGACCTGTTCATAAGGCAGGATATCTGCGAGCTGGAGCAAGTTCTCGTCGATGGAAACGCTCCCCTCGTAATCCAGGTCCGCCCCGGTAACGGTAGCACGATGGATTTTTGATTTCAGGACAGTACGAAACAGGCTGGGCATGGAACACGGATCCGGTGTGATGGGTTGTAAAAAGTAGAATTTTAACCCATGCCAATGCTGGCCATCCAGAAGGCGAACCCGATGATCGCAAAGCAGATGATCACGGAGATGACAAAACCGGCGATGTCGGCTGTTGTCGGTTTCTGGAATTCCAGGTTGGAATTCGGAAATAACTTGACGCGTTCCGTGTTGCCTGGATCGGCATACGCGGCTGCCAGCTTGGCCTGGTCCTTTTCAGGGTCCGGGTCAACCGGCGTTTTCATCTTGGCATAGTAGCGGTCCAGGGCTTCCTGTGAATTGGGCCGAGTCAGGAAGCAACAGATGATCATCACGAGAAATGGCATGATGATTTTGGGGACCAGTTCCAGGGCATTGAGTGAGGAGCCAGACTTCGTTTTCATGTCCAGGAACGGCTTGTACAGTACCAGGTTCAGCTTCAGGTTGCCTTCTCCCAGCAGTTCGGTTCCAGCGGGATATTCGAGAGTTTCCCGAACAGTGAATTTATCAACTTGCTCGGTTTGTGTTGTGAGGCGAGTGACCTTTTGCTCCCTGGGTACGACCTTGTCCCAGTAGATGCTCTTGCCACCAGACATTATTACTTTTGGTTGTCGAGTTTTGCCTGCAATCCATTCCACCTTGCCATCCTTACTGTCCACAATTAACTGCGCTCCATCCTGGGAGAGATGTGGTTTTTCGATCACTGCATTGTCTGATGCCTGGCGGACCCGGGTACTGCTCCAGGCCTCCAGGGCCTTGGTGTGTTTGCGTCTCAAGTCAGATTTCGATACCAGCACCTGGGTCGTGGTCCGCTGGTGAATGGTCGATTCGACCAGTGCCTGGTTGCTGCGAAGGCCCGGGACGACCTTGGGGCCAAAGAAGGGAATGACGAAAAAGAATAACAGGCAATAGGTCACGGTAATCCAGGCGGCCGTAGTTGTCGCCCGTCGCCAATACATGCCAAGCCAGAAAGGAGCGGCAAACACGAGTGGGAACCAGAAGGTTAACTGCAGTTGTCCCAGCATGTCGAAAATGGTGAGCGCGAATAGAACCGATCCGCCGACGATCACCACCCCGACGACACGTCCGACCCAGAGGTATTCTTTTTCATTGCCAGTGGGTCTGATAAAGGGCATGTAGAGGTTTCTCAGGATCAGTCCGGCGCCGACCACCATCTGGGCATCGACGCTGCTCATCAGGGCGGCCAGCAAGCAGGCCAGCATCAAGCCACGAAATCCTGGTCCCAGCAGTTGCATCGACGCATATCCCCAGGTGCGATCCGGATGATCTATTAATTCCGGCACATCGGCATAGAGGGCGGCGGCGATCAGGGCCGTGAACACCCAGCCCAGGGTGCAAAAACGCTTGAGGAAGTTACCAACGACCAGGCCGACGCGAGCATCCTGTTCCGATTTAGCTGAGCCGCCCCCGGTGGCAATGAAGTGGGGTTGGACGACGATCCCTACCAGGTTGGCAAAAATAATGGCGACCAGGTAGTAGAACGAGAACTCGGCCGCACTGGACCCGATAATCTCAAAAAACGATTCTGGTAACTGGTCATGCATGACCTCGGGCCCCGACATGTTCCCGCCAGGGTTGAGATTTTCGGAACTGTTAAGTGCATTGAGACCGATGGGAATGAGCATGATACTCAGGGCGATGATGCAGATGCCCTGGAGCAGATCCGTGTAGTAGGCGGCAGCTAATCCGCCGGCCATGCCGTAGAGAACGACCACGATCGCGATGGTGGGGATCAGGACATATTTGAGAGCGACGTCGTTGCCGAAAAGGCTTACCGTTTCACCGATCATGGGCTCGGCCGTTGTGGCAATGGCCGTGAAGAACATCGATCCATAAATCATGAAAAAGAAGACGCCAAAGATACTGTAAGCAGCGCCAATTTTCTTGGACTCGTATCGTTCCACGTACCAGTCGCCGAGGGTCAGGTGACGCATGCGTCGATACCAGACAGCTGTAATCCAGTAGAATGGTGTCACGAATAACCAGAACATCACACTCCACATGCCACTCATGCCACCGGTATAGGTGTTGCGGGCGGTGTTGATCGGGTCACTGGAGCCCGTGCCGGCACCAAAGGCAGCAAAGGTTTGCAGAAGTTTTCCAAAGCCACGGCCGCCCATCAGGTAGTCTTCCTGGTGCTTGATGCGACGCATGCAGTAAACGCCAATGCCGATCAAGATCAGGAAGTAACCGAACAGGACAATGTAGTCGGCAACGTGCATGGATTTATTCCCGGTTGCAGGTATGGAAAACAACAGTCAATGTGAGCTCGTTAAGAATGCTTTAACGTCTATTGTAGGCAGGCGGAAGTGGGACGCAATGGAGTGCCAGCAGTAACTCTTATACAAGCGTGATAATGCCAGTTTGCAGGTTGAGTTCAGGAACGACGTTGCAGGTATCGATGGCTGCACAGATCGGGATGTCCTGGGACAGGCCTACCCGTGCCAGGTTCTGTCCTCCAAGGCCTTGCTGCAGCAACGAAAGCCACGGGATATCCGCTGCTCCCTGTGAACCCTGGAGCCAGGCAGCCTGGGCAATACCAGCCTGATCGTTGATAGGGTTTGGTTGCGTCGCCTGCTGGACCAGGCGGTCAACAAGTGCCCCGGCCAGTAGCGTGTCCTCGAGGGAGACCTTTCCGTCGGTGCCCGCGCACAGCAAGTGAATGGGCGCGGTGTGCTCCAGTCGGTTGGCGACCGCAGAGAGATTAACAAAGCCAGCGACCAGGACCCGGGCTGCCTGTTGGCACCTATCGAGGGCCCGGGTTCCATTGGTGGTCGTAAACAGGATGGTCTGCGACTGGACGGCAGCCGGGGTGTACTCGCCTGGCGAGTTTCCTAGGTCAAAACCTTCAATCCGCTCTCCCTCGCGTTCCCCGCCGAGCAACACCGTACCGGGCAGCTGCCTTGCCTGCTCGCGAGCTGTTTCAATTTCCAGACAGGGAATGATGCCGGCAGCTCCCGCAGCCAGTGCCGTGGTAATTGTCGTGGTGGCTCGTAGCACATCGATGACCACCACGGTGCTATCCGCTAGTTCTGCGGGATCGACCAGGGCGGGCAACAGGTGGACGCAAACAGTCGGTTGCATGGAAGGAATTTGCCTGTCAAAAGAGGGCGGACCCCGGTTGGTCCGGAGGCTGCCGGTCGCGTTATGAATCCAAAGCAGTTACGATATCGGGTAGCGTGCGGTACAGGTAAATTACGTGAACAGAAATGTACCTGGCCTTTTGAGGAAATGGTATTGATGGCGATTGTCGACAAATCTGGTTCTCGCGTAAAGCGGATGTTCGGGCAAATTGCACCGAAATACGATCGCATGAACCACCTGTTATCCATGAACGCGGATCGTTACTGGCGTTGGCGCACGGTGCGTCGCGTGCCGCCCTGTGGCACGGATCCGATCCTGGATGTGTGTACTGGAACTGGAGATCTTGCCCTGGCCTATTGCCGCCGTACCCGCGGGGAGGTCGAGGTGGTGGGAGCCGATTTTTGCCCCCAGATGCTGGAAATTGGTGAGCAGAAGAAGCTGCGTTCACGGCACGCCGGGCGCCTTCGCCTGGTGGAGGCAGACACCCAGGAGCTACCCTTTGAAAGCGATTATTTCCAGATTGTCTCGGTCGCCTTTGGCTTGCGAAACGTGCAGGATACGGATCGTGGCCTGGCAGAAATGGTTCGGGTCTGTCGCCCCGGTGGTCGCGTGGCGGTGCTGGAATTCTCCGAGCCCAGGTGGCAGCCATTTAAAGCCTGTTACGGTTGGTATTTCCGTAACGTCTTACCGCGGCTTGGCCAGTGGATCGCTCGCAACGATGAAGGCGCTTACAATTATCTTCCGGAAAGTGTGGGACAATTCCCATCAGGAACGGCATTGCTGGATAGAATGTCTCAGGTCGGCTTGCAGGAAGTTCGTTTGCATCGGCTGACTTTCGGCGTGGCAACCTTGTATGTAGGAGTGAAATGAGTAATCCGATTGTTTTAGCGATAACCGGTGCCAGCGGCGTGGTTTACGGATTGCGGTTATTACAGGCTCTCTCGCTGGCTGGTCGCGACGTCCATCTGATCATCAGCCAGGCGGGGCGATTGGTGTTCAAGGAGGAGTTGCAGGTAGAAATTGAGTCTCAGAAGCTTGATAGTGCCGCCATGTTACAGCTGGCAAGTCGTTGTTTCCTGGAGTTGCCGAGAGTCAGTTGCGGCGGGGAATCGAAACCGGGAATGATTCACTGGCATGACGAGCATGATTTCATGGCTCCCGTTGCCAGCGGTTCGTTCCTGACCGGTGGCATGGTCATCTGCCCCTGTTCCAGCAGCACGTTGGGCAAGGTTGCCCACGGGACGGGTAGCAACCTGATTCATCGCGTGGCGGATGTTCACCTGAAAGAACAGCGTAAACTGATACTGATGCCACGTGAAACTCCTCTTTCCATGGTACAACTGAAGAACATGCAGGAGGCGGTAGCAGCGGGCGCGGTGGTTTTGCCAGCCATGCCTGGTTGGTACCACGGTGTGGAATCGGTCCTGGATCTTGTCGATTTTATCGTGGCACGTCTCCTGGACCAGTTGGGAATCGAGAACCAGTTGATGCAGCGATGGGGTAAGCAGCAAAAGCATGATGAAACGGTTGCGTCTAATTCTGGGGATGATTCGGTTTAGCCACACTGTTTTTGCCCTCCCTTTCGCCTTGTTGGCAGCGGTCATGGCCTGGTTGATCGAGGATCGGACGGGCGCACTAACCGTGTTTCGCCTGCAGGACCTCCTGGGAATCCTGCTTTGCATGGTGACGGCACGTAGTGCCGCCATGGCTTTTAACCGGCTGGCTGACCATGCGATTGATGCAGATAACCCGCGCACCAGCATCCGACATCTACCCCAGGGATTGCTCAGCAGGCGTTTCGTCATGGGTTTCACGCTGCTCATGTCTCTCGGTTTCGTGGCCTCGACGCTGCTCTTCTTCCCCAATCCCCTGCCCCTGTACCTGTCGGTCCCCGTGTTGTTATTCCTGTTGACCTATAGTTACACCAAGCGTTTTACCATGTGGGCTCATTTCTACCTGGGAGCCGCTCTCATGCTGACACCCATTTGCGCCTGGATTGCCCTGCGGGGTCAAACTGTCCTGGTTGCTCCGCTGGACCTGGTACCCTCCTGCTTGCTGGGTCTGTCCATCCTGCTGTGGGTTGGCGGTTTTGACATTATTTATGCGTGCCAGGACGTGGAATTTGACCGCCAGACGCGTCTGCACAGCATTCCGGCACGCCTGGGAGTGCGATGGTCCCTACGCGTGGCGGCGATGAGTCACCTGGGCATGTTGTTGGTGTTAGTGCTGCTTCCGTGGTCAGAATCGCTGGGCGGACCCCCGGTCGGCCTCGGATGGATTTATCATCTGGGGATCCTGGCGATAGCAATGCTGTTGATTTACGAGCATTGGTTGGTTCGTCCGGAGGACCTGTCTCGTGTAAATTCGGCGTTTTTTCGCGTCAATGCCATTGTTAGCATCGGATTGTTCTTGATCGTAACAGTGGATCTCCTGTTAAACTAAGGGCTGGTTTGTGGCAAGGATGCAATTGCCCGCATGATGGTATGGACAGTCAATAAGGTTGGGCACATGGCAAGCAAGAGAAATTCAGTTGGCATCGTTATCATCGGTCTGCTTATTGGCATGGGCTGGGCGGGCTGCAGTCGGCAAGAACCCGTCGGCGGCACGCCGGAATCTGCTACTGCCGGTCAACCTGCCGACTCAACCGGGTCCAGCGGTGGTAACACGGTGCCCGGCAGCGGCTCGCAGACAGAGCCTGCTACGGAAGCTGACGGGTCCACAAGCCCCGAGAATTCTGATTCGGAGGTTGCCGACGAGGTCCGTCAGTTCCTTGTCCAGTTGGTTGGAGAGGATGCCGGTGCCCGTAGCCGGGCCCAGCAGGCGTTGGACGATCAGGAGCTTGGTAACGAGGTTTTCCTGGCCTTGATGAAAGGTGGTTCTCCCCTGGTTCGGCAGGGAGCAACCTATTATCTGTCGGGGCGTTTCGTGGTTCAGGATGTTGCTCTGCGAGAGGCCTTTCTTGCAGGGCTGGAGGATGAGAATGCCAAGGTACGTGGATTGGCCTTGCAGATCGTGACGCGGATGCCGGCCGAGATGATTCGTCCGGTCATTCCGCGGTTGGTAGCCATGTTGCAGGTAGCCGAAGAAGAATCCCAGAATCGTGCTGCGGTGGCCCGCTTTCTGGGACGCTTGAAAATCGAATGGCGTCTGGTGTTACCTGCACTGGTGGAATCGGTTAAGCAGGATCCTGCTGACATGGTACGTAAAGCTGGTTTGTACGGGGTGTCACGCATTGCCCTGCCAGAGGAAGCCGTCCCGATTTATCGACACGTTTTATTGCACGATAAGAACCTGACTGTGAAACGGGCAGCGGTTGTTCAACTGGGTCGTCTCCGGCAGGATGCGGTGGGGGCCTGTACAGAACTCGGTGCCACCCTGGCGTCACCCGATGACCAGTTGAGTGATGCAGCTGCGGCTGCCTTGACCCGAATCGGAGCTTCGGCGGTACCGGAATTAATGCGGCAGGTGTCTTCCCCGGTCCATCGTGCTCGCTGCCTGGCAATTTATTCTCTCGGTACGATTGGGTCGCCTGCCAAGCCAGCCATTGCGAAACTCAAGGAGTGTCTCGAGGACGATGATGCACGGATTCGTCAACTGGCAGAACAGGCGTTACGTCGTCTTTTGTTTGTTCCCTGATCATGCTCTCTGGACAACGGGTTAATTAGAGGCGACATTAAACGGTTGTCGAAGACATGTGCTTGTTGGAAATAGACCTGCTAGGTGGTTGATTATCATGAATCGAACCGGGAATACATCGCTGGAAAGCATTCAGGAAAAAGTTCAGGTTGGCGAACGTCTTTCGTTTGATGACGGGATGTTGCTGTACGATCCTGCCACGCCGCTGCAACAGGTAGGCCAGTTGGCGAACCTGGTCCGCGAGCGAAAAAACGGCAACGTGGCCTACTACAATATCAACACGCATTTAAATCCCACGAATGTTTGCGTGTACCGCTGCAATTTCTGTGCGTTCCGGGCGGATCTGCGGGATGAACGTGGGTACCTGATGAGCGATGAGCAAATCCTGGCCCGTGGCCAGGAAGCGGTTGAAAACGGATGCACGGAATTGCATATCGTGGGCGGCTTACATCACCAGAAGAAATATGACTGGTATGTTCACATTATTGATATTCTTCACCAAGCCCATCCTGCATTGCATTTGAAGGCCTGGACGGGTGTGGAAATCAACTGGTTCGAATTCCTGACCAAGAAGCCCGTGCGTGCGATTCTCGAGGATTTAATCGAGGCCGGCCTGGGCAGCATGCCAGGTGGAGGTGCCGAGATCTTTCACCCCGAGGTGCGTGACCAGATTTGTGAACACAAGTCAGATGCTGGCAAGTGGATTGATATCCATCGGACAGCGCACCAGTTGGGTCTGAAAACGAATGCCACGATGTTATACGGTCATATTGAAAATGCTTATCACCGCATTGACCATCTGATTCGATTACGTGAACTCCAGGATGAAACGAATGGTTTTCAGACATTCATTCCACTGGCTTTTCACCCGGAAAACACGGGGTTGTCGCATATTCGCAAACCATCGGCCCTGATGGACCTGAGGACGGTGGCCGTTTCCCGCCTGATGTTAGACAATTTTGCTCACATCAAGGCCTACTGGATCATGCTGGGGATCGGTACCGCCCAGGCAGCTCTGTCTTACGGGGCAGATGACCTGGACGGTACGGTACGTCACGAATTGATTTACCACGATGCGGGTGCCACGACCCCGGAGATCCTGTCGGTGGAAGATATCAAGAGGCTTATCGTGGAAGCTGGTCGTGAACCGGTGGAACGTGATACTCTCTATCGACACGTATCACGTGATACAGACGATCTCACGCAGTGGGAAGTAGGCGAGGAGATCCAGGTCGCCAGCTAGGCCAAGATGGCAATATTCCTCGCTAGTCCAGCTGGAATCCGTCCACTTCATCTTCCTCGCTCAGCAGGTCGTCGGCGTATCCGGGAGGAAAAGGATTGCTGATGTCGCCCGGCTCGTCCGCAGTATGTTTCGGCTGCGTGTCCGGATTGTTTGTGGCCGTGGCCCCGGTTGCGGTTTCCAGTTCCTCGGGAATGGCTCCGAATTCTTCCACCCATCGCTGTACTTCTGCAGCAGATGGCGGCCCCACGGGTTTGTCGTGGACTCCTCCCCGGGGGGAGTGGGAATCGTTTTGCTGGGTTCGTATTTTTCGGTACCAGATGTCACTGTCCACGGAGGTTGCACGCCTCCGGCGGGCAGCTCGCTGTACCTCGTGGTCACTGGAAACGACCAGCAGTTGCCTTGGTGCCGTATGGATCTCGATGTACTCTTTTAGTAATTGGTCTGCGTTCGGGAAACCAGTCGCATAGTGGATTCGTAACTCCTCTTGCTTGACTTGTCGCGGTAATCCAGGTGGGGGATCTTTAGCGTCAAAGACGATGATCGCGCGTTCCAGGAGATCCTCGCTGAGAGTGTCGACCAGGAAGTCCAGCAGGGCCTGTCGTGATGCTTGCAGGGTTCCGGCGTTACTCCCTTGCCCAATGATGTCGGTGGCGTAAAGCAGGTTATAGCCATCGATCAGCAGTAGTGGAGCGGAGGCGAGCGGGGCCCGCCCGGAATTGGAATCGTTCATGGTGGACGATTGCTCCCGGGAAGATGATGTGCGGTCGTCACCTGGGAGACGACCGTTTTTTTTACAGTACCTTGCCGACGCTGTACTTGATGGTGCCACCGACCAGCACGTGTTCGGCACGTCCCTGGAGTTCTACCCCCTCGTAGCCCGTGTTGGTACTGGGAGAATGAAACTCTTCCGCACAAACTTGCCAGCGGATATCCGGGTTGATGATCGTGATGTCTGCATCGGTCCCGACCTGTAATGTTCCCCGGTCAATACCGAGTACCCGGGCCGGGTTGATGGTTAACTTGGCCAGGGCGCTGGACCAGTCCAGGTGACCGGTAGCGACCAGGTGCGTAATGGTCAGGGCCAGTGTGGTTTCCAGGTTTACCATGCCGAACGGTGCCTGGTCGAGTTCCCGCATTTTCTTTTCTGATGCTCGCGGGGCATGGCCGCTGGCGATGACATCGATCGTGCCATCGACCAGTCCCTCGATGCAGGCCTCCACGTGATCCTGGGAACGTAGTGGTGGGTTGATTTTGAAGTTGGCATTGAAGGAACGCAGGGTCTGGTCGTTGAGACTGAAATGAGGAGGGCAGACCTCGGCAGAGACAGCTACTCCACGGGCCTTGGCTCGCCGGATCAACTCCACGCTGCCACCACTAGAGATGTTCATCAGGTGCAGTTGTCCCGAGGTTGCCTCGGCCAGTCGCAGGTCGCGTCCTGTCATCACGTCCTCGGCGTCAGCCGGCATGCCGGCGAGTCCCAGGACCATGGAAGTTTCTCCCTCGTGCATGATTCCATCATGGGTTAGCTCAAGCACTTCCGGATGGCTGAAGATGGGTTTCTTGAACATGCGGCAGTACTCGAGGGCCCGTCGCAGCAGCTCAGCGTTATGCAGGGGGCGCATGGCATCGGTTAAACCGATGGCACCGGCTTCCACCAGCGTACCAATTTCAGCCAGTTCATTCCCTTCCCGGTTCTTACTGACGCAGGCCAGCACGTAGACTCGGCAATGGTTAGCCCGGATGGCTTTCTGGCGAACGTATTCAACGCCTGCCTGCGTGTCCAGGGGAGGTTCCGTGTTGGGGATATAGGCAATCGTGGTGAATCCGCCGGCCAGGGCAGCTGCTGTGCCGGATTCAATGGTCTCGTCTTCCTCGTGGCCAGGTTCGCGAAGTTGAACGTGGAGATCGATTAACCCGGGAGCAACGATTCGATCGGTCGCATCGATGATGGTTGACTGCCCGTTTTCCGACGCGTCCAGAGCCGCGATGCGACCATCTTCCACCAGGATGTTGGTGACACGATCTAGTCCCTGGCTGGGATCGATGACGCGTCCGTTACGAATCAGGGTTTGAGACATCGTTTCGTTCGATTTCAAGTTGGCCAGGGGATGTGCGAGAGACGTGTGATTGCATCGCGTAACGTTCTATGCGGAGTGAGTCGTTTCCTGTCGATGAAGCAATAATGACAAGACGGCCATGCGAACGGCCAGGCCATTGGTGACCTGGTCCAGGATAACCGAGTGAGGACCATCAGCGACATCGGGAGTAATTTCCACGCCACGGTTAATGGGTCCGGGAGCCATGATCAGGATGTCGTCCTTGGCCAGTCGCATGCGTTCCCGGTTCATGGCATAGAGCAAAGCATACTCGCGCACCGACGGGAATGGTCTTGTGTACTGTCGTTCAAACTGAATTCGCAGGAGATTCAGGACATCGCAGCGAGGCAAGATGTCATCGAGACTGTAAGCGACTTCGACCCCCAGCGATTCCCAGTTCTGGGAAACCAGGGTCGACGGGCCACAGACAATCACGTGGGCTCCCAGTTTCTTGAGCCCCCAGATGTTCGATCTCGCCGTGCGACTGTGAGCGATATCTCCTACCAGGGCCACGGTGAGGCCAGCCAGGTCGCCACGATGCTGCTGGATCGTGAGAATGTCGAGCAACCCCTGTGTGGGATGTTCGTGGGGACCATCGCCGGCATTGATGACGGAGCAGTCAACATTCTGTGACAACATGTGTGGCGTTCCGGGCGTGCGATGACGCACGACCAGTAAATCGACGTTCATGGCCTCAATCGTCTTGGCCGTGTCGATGATGGTTTCACCCTTGCTGACGCTACTGCTGGAAGCAGAAAACTCAATCGTGTCAGCTCCCAGTCGACGGGCCGCAAGACTGAAACTGTTACGGGTTCGCGTGGAATCTTCGAAGAAGATGTTGGCACAGGTCCGGCCTTTCAGCAGGGACAGCTTTTCCCTCGACCGACCCATGTATTGCTTGAATTGTTGAGCAAGATGCAGGATGGCCTGGATCTCTTCCACCGAGAGGCTTTCCAGGTCAAGTAGATGACGTTGCTTCCATTGGTCCGGAAAGGTGGGCATGAACTCGGTGTCACTGGTAGTTGTTTCCGTGCCCACGGCTTTCGGTCCTGTACCTTCGTTTCGAAACTGGCTAGCGTGTCAGATGCGGCAGACAGTGATTTTCTCTTCAATCACCAGCAATTGCCTCTCAGGCTGATTCTAACAGGAGGGCTGTAACCTGCAAGCATTACCTTTTCGAAGAATGGTTCTGCATGGTGCAGAACCATGAGTTTGTTCGTTTTTTGATGAAAATCAGGCATCTTATTGAAGATGTATAGAAACCGTGCCGATTGTGGTGCCAGCAACGATTGGGGGGAATAGAGTTCATGGTCCGGTGATATGCCACGCAAGGCATAGCGTCCAGAACCAAGAGGCATGATCCTCATTGAAAGGAATACGCGATGTTTGTTTCCAGTCCGGTTGCCTTGCGGATGCTAGCAATGGCCATGATTGTTAGCACTAGTATTGGTTGCACGAGCTTGACGCTGGTACCTTTCTCTGCGAATTCTTCCACGGTCACGACAAATTCACCCGCGGCGCAAGTGACGGCCACGGTGCCGGCTCAGCAGGCCGAGCCGGTGCAGAGCTGTATCGTCGAGGTGCGGTCCTACCGGGGCCAGCTGAAAGAAGGGCAGGTAGCGATCACGGAAGGGATGTCGGTTGAGGACGTGCTGGTAGCGATCAAGATCGACCGGGTCTTTACTCGGATGACGATCGAATTACAGCGCTCGACAAAGAAAAGTCAGCAGCCACTTAAAATGCCAGTTACCTACGATCGACGTCAGAAACAGGTGAACCCGGCTTATAACTATGCAATTCGACACGGGGATCGGCTGCTTATTACGGAGGACACGTCGAATACCTTTGATGACATGATGGGCAGTGCCTTGAGTCGCATGGGTATGCCGCCCCGCCGCTAACCTCTGCAGAGATGTACCTGCCGGGGAGGGTTAAAGTTCCCGGGGATTGATTCTTCCCTGGACACGTGAGGGGAGTCCCTGGATGCGTAGGAATCCCTCGGCGTCGGTTTGATTGTAGGAACCTCCTCCTTCCATGGTGGCGATTCCCTCGTCGTAAAGGCTGTTAGGACTTTCTCGCTTGTCGACAATCAGGTTTCCCTTGTAGAGCTTCAGGGTAACTTCACCGGTGACATGCTGAGTTGCCTGTTCGATGAAGGCCAGCAGGGCGTCCATCTTGGGACAGAACCAGAAGCCGTAGTAGACCAGTTCTGCGACCTCGGGGGCCAGGCGATCACGCAGGTGAACCAGATCGCGATCGAGAGTCATCTGTTCCAGGACCAGCAGGGCTTCGTACAGCAGTGTCATGCCAGGGGCCTCGTAGACCCCGCGACTTTTCATGCCTACGAAGCGGTTTTCCACCATGTCAATCCGGCCGATCCCGTTGCGACCGCCGATGAGGTTCAGTTGCTGGACTACCTGGAGGGAACTCAAAGCTTCCCCGTTAACGTGGGTGGGTCGTCCCGATTTGAATTGAATCGTAACGGATTCTGTCGTGTCAGGTGCTTCCTGCGGCGAAACGGTCATGCCGAAATCGACAAGTTCCACGCCGTTGACATTAAGGTCTTCCAGGTCCCCAGCCTCGTAACTGATGTGCAGGCAGTTTTCGTCCGAACTGTACGGCTTCTCGACCGACGCCTTGACCGGGATGCCCTGCTCGTCGCAATA
>JAYGDH010000368.1:0-26210 GCA_046583055.1 Pirellulaceae bacterium
CTTGGCAATCCGGATATCCTTGTTGGACGTATGCCCCATCGGTTCAAAGCGGGCGTGGGCAAACTTATTGACCAACACTTCCAACGGGACGCCATACTGAAGGCTCATGGAAATAGCTGTACCGAAGCAATCCATTAACCCACCCACGGTACTCCCTTCCTTGGCCATCGTGATGAACAATTCACCAGGTTTTCCATTCGGATAGAGGCCCACGTTGATATAGCCTTCATGGCTACCCACGGAAAATTTATGGGTCAGAGACTGTCTGGTATCGGGCAGACGTTCTCGATGTGGTCCTCGCACGATCTTGACAACCTCTTCCTTGACAACCTCTTTCTTGTCACTTTCCTTTTTAGTCGACAACGGCTGGCTCTGCTTGGATCCATCTCGATAAATGGCCAAGGCTTTCAAGCCCAGTTTCCAGCCCCAGCGATATGCCTCGGAGATATCATCGGGAGTCGAATCGTGGGGCATGTTAACGGTCTTGGAAATCGCTCCGGACAGGAACGGTTGCGCCGCTGCCATCATTTTAACATGAGATCGCCAGGCGATACTGCGTACGCCCGTGGCAGGTTTGAAGGCACAATCGAAGACCGGGAGGTGTTCTTCCTTGAGGTGAGGTGCTCCCTCGATCGTATCATGCTTATCGATGTAAGCCGTCACCTCCTCGACCTGTGGCTCATCATAGCCCAGCACCTTCAATCCCAGCGGCACCGTATTGTTGATAATTTTCAACATCCCGCCGCCGGCCAGTTGCTTGTACTTGACCAACGCGATATCTGGCTCGATACCCGTGGTATCGCAATCCATCATGAAACTAATCGTGCCGGTTGGGGCCAGTACCGTGGCCTGGGCATTCCGATAGCCGTGACGCTTACCTGTCTCCAATACCTGGCTCCAGAGTTCGCGAGCAGCTGTTTTCAGGTACTCGGGTCCGGCCAGGTTAATATTTTCAACAGCATCCCGATGCATCTGCATCACGCGCTGCATTGGTTCGCGGTTTTCCTCGTAACCGTCGAAGGTTCCAACCACGGCAGCAAGTTCCGCGCTGGTTAAATTCGCCGTACCATGCAGTAACGAGGTGATGGCTCCGCACAAGCCATAGGCAGCCTCCGAGTCATACGGCAAACCGCTGGACATGACCAAGCTGCCCAGGTTGGAGTAGCCGAGTCCCAGCGGGCGAAATGCGTGGCTGTTCCGAGAAATCGTTTCCGTGGGATAGCTGGCGTGATCGACCAGGATTTCCTGGGCAATGAAAAAGACCCGGCAAGCTGCCTTGAAACGGTGCACGTCAAACGTACCATCCTGGTTACGAAACTTCATCAGGTTGATGCTGGCCAGATTGCAGGCCGTATCATCCAGGAACATGTATTCCGAGCACGGATTACTGGCGTTAATGCGACCGGAGTTAGGACAGGTATGCCAGCGATTGATCGTGGTATCGTATTGCACACCCGGATCACCACATTGCCAGGCACATTCAGCCATGCGGGTCATCAATTCAAACGCATCGTAAACCGGTGGATCATGTTGCTGACCCGCTTCCGTAACCCAACGCGTCGCCCATTGCTGGCCATTTTCCACAGCATTCATGTAGTCATCTGTAACGCGAACCGAAAGATTCGCATTCTGGAACAAGATTGAACTGTAGGCCTCTCCGTTGAAATTGGCATCATATCCACCTTTTTCAATCAAGACATGTGCCTTCTGCTCTTCCTTTTGCTTGCACTCGATAAACTCCAAGACATCCGGATGCCATACCTTGAGCGACTGCATCTTGGCAGCCCGACGGGTCTTGCCGCCGGATTTCACAACGGCCGCGATCTGATCGTAAACCCTCATAAAAGAAAGTGGACCGGACGGTTAGCCGCCACCGGACAACTTCTCCCGGTGGGAACGAATCGAAGACAGGTCGGTTCCGGTACCAGAACCAAACTTAAACAACATCGCCTCGCTCGTAGCCAGGCGCATGATGTCTTCCATGTTGTCTTTCACGCTCTGAATGAAACAGGCTGATCCCTGGGGAAACTCGTAGGCGTTCTCCGGTTGCCGTGACTCCTGCAACTCAAGATCCCAGTGCCAGTTACACTTGTCACCACTAACGCCGTATTGGTGATACAGCCCCACGTTGAACCACACCGGCGAATTAAACGCCCCGTGTTGATGCAGGCACAGCCAGGACAGGTCCCGGTAAAACCGCTCTCCATCCTCGGGCGTCTGGAAATAATTGTCTGCCACACCCCAGTCCGCAATCGTCCGGGTCACCCGATAAATCAATTGTCGAACACTACGTTCTCGTTCCTCGGTACCATTTTCACCGTAGAAATACTTGCTAACCACCACGTTGGTTGCCAACTGAGTCCAGGAAGACGGGATTTCACAATCTTTCTGCTCAAACAACAACCCGCCGCGCTCATCCTTGATCTGCGCGCTGCGCTTCTCCCACTGAACGGTATCGAATGGATCAGACACCTCAACGGGACAAAATGTTGCGGGGATCTGCAAACCAGCTGATGTGGCCGTCTGACCATTACCCATGTTTAATCCCTGAGCCGATTGTTGTTTCACATCTACACTCGCCATCCGTCAGCTCCTTCTTTCAACGCATCCTGCATCACAGCACAGCGCAACCATAAAGGTATACAAATATACACTAGAAAAGTTCCCCTCATCCTTGAGTTGGCTTGAGAAACCACGCCGCTGGACCCAGAAAAGCATTCCGATCCAACTATTTCAGTCATTCCATTTCAAACAAATTCGCTCTCTCAGCAAGTTTCAACCCTTAGATGGGATTCTACCGACAAAACACCACATGTTGTGTGCATCGTAATATTTACCCACAACATTTAGCGTAGAGCCCGAGTCTACTCGTTTCCATTTTCACGTCAATTACCAATTTCCTGGAATCTTAACCCGTTTCCTGCAAACAGCTTATAGGCCTCTCATCACTGGAGACCCGGTCTCCAGTTAGTCCTAACGCACCCAATCT
Source organism: Pirellulaceae bacterium (assembly GCA_046583055.1). GTDB lineage: Bacteria > Planctomycetota > Planctomycetia > Pirellulales > Pirellulaceae > JAZADA01. The sequence goes on from JAYGDH010000368.1 coordinate 2,990, forward strand.
AACCCCTTTTGGTTCCGAGATTTAGGGAAATCGTGACGTTTCAAAAATTTAATATCGTCAGCCGAAGAAAAAGCGGAAATTTTTCCAGGCCAATTCACCGACTCCTTCAATCACTGCTCGAGCCACCAACATCATGCAACCGGTACCATCTTCAAGTTAGGTTTAGCATGCTAGCAATTTCTAGGCTATTTCAAAATGCCGATCCATGATCATCAGACCGGCTACGATTCCATGAGGACCAACGACAAGCAAAAAAATCTGCTCCGGAATTTCCAGGAGCCCGAAATACCTGGGAGCGGATGATCATCAAGACCTGTCAACACGTCGAGAGACAGCAACTGGAACGGGCTGACTACGTGTGGCCATGGCGCGATCGGGCGGACCCTAAAACCCGTTTCCTAAAGTACCGGCACGGTGCCTCCTGGCGGCGAACCTGGGCGGCCTGTTACCAATTCTGACGATGGGGTGTGCGCAATGCCATGACACTTAAATAACCCGCTGCGGAAATCATCTTGCCGAACGCTTTTCCTGTACGAATTCCCTGTACAAACGTGTACCATCGCCTGTGGCTTCCCTGCAGCAGAGCTAGGGCAGTTTCCGAGAATCAACCTGAATCCCGGGACTGGGGTCGAGAGGCTTGAGAGGAGAGCCCAGGAGGCTCCTGGAGGATTCTGGAGGATTCGTTAAGCGCCGTCGATCTTGGCGATACGTACCTTCAGAGACTGTTGGCGATGTCCTGTCTTGCGCCGTGAATTCTTACGGCGGCGGAATTTTTGAACAATCAGCTTGGGCCCCTTAATGGGCCCCAGGACTTCAGCCTTCACCACAGCTCCTTCAAGCGTGGGCTGACCCAATTGCATCCCTTTTTCGCCGGAAACAGCCAATACTCGATCAAACGTAATTTCTTCGCCGACAGCCAGGTCACGAAAATCGATCGTAACTTCCTGGCCTTCTTCAACTTTGTACTGACGTCCACTATCGGCGATAATTGCATACATGATCGTAGGGTACCTATTGTCTGTCTGGCTATTAAGCAATGGTTGGTAACTAAACTGGACCGGGAAACGGGATAAAACTTTCCTTGCGCTGTATCTCGGTTACCCACAGCCAGCGTTTACCATAGTTCATTTGCGAGGGTTCGTCGAGGGCCGGGAGGGCCCTTTCAGCCATGATTTAAGGGACTTTTACGGTCTGGCCGTCGCTATTCTGACAGTCTAATTCAAGATGTTCGGGATACACGGTGGAGCTACCAAGGATTTGCACGGTCATATTGCCGGTCTCTTCCAACTCAGTAATTTCACGACGTTTACGATTGTTCAGGTAGGCGGCCACGCTTTCGTGGACCTGCAACTTGACAAGGACAACCGCAGATTTTTGGCTGGCCAGCATCAGGACGCGGACCACCTCGATGGACATACTTTCGGCGGTTTTAACGACACCGCGACCGCTGCAACAAGGACAATCCTCGTAGACCGAGCGTTTCAGGCTGGGCCGAATACGCTGGCGGGTCATTTCGATCAGCCCAAAGGGGCTGATCCGAAGGATTTTCGTTCGTGCCCGATCCCGTTTCATGGCATCGCGTAGTGTCCGTTCGAGTCCGCGCCGGTGTTTTTCCTGTCGCATATCGATGAAGTCGTTTACGATCACGCCACCCAGGTCCCGAAGTCGCAACTGTCGAGCAATTTCACGGGCGGCAGTCAGGTTTAACTGGTAAGCGCTTTCCTCGGCGGAATCATCCGTGCGAAAATTACCACTATTAACATCGATGGCCACGAGGGCTTCGGTGGGATCAATAACGATCGATCCGCCTGCCTTGAGTGGCACAGCCCGTTTGTGGATCTGGTTGATTTCCGTTTCCAGTTGATACTTGTGAAAAAGCGGTTCCTGGTCCTGGTAGTGATGGAGTCGATCGGCATAACGCGGCATGACTTGCTGCAGAAAATCCCGCGCTCGCTCATAGGCGTTTTCTTCGTCGATATAAATTGCATCCACGTCCGAAGAGAAGATATCGCGAATAGTCCGGATGATCATGTCGCTATCCTCGTAGATCGACATGGGCCCCTCACTTTTCTTGATACGACGTACCAGGACTTTCCAGAGTCGGACGAGGTAAGCAAGATCGCGTGACAGTTCTTTTTGGGTTCGATCCTGGCCAGCAGTTCGCACAATGAATCCCAATCCTTCCGGGGGATTGAGTTCTCTCATGGTACCCCGCAGCTTGCGTCGAACCCCTTCATCCTCGATTTTCCGTGAGACTCCCACCCGTCCCAGCGAGGGCATCAGTACCAGGTAACGCCCTGGCACACTGATGTACGTAGAGAGCGTGGGTCCCTTGGTACCGATTCCTTCCTTGATGACCTGGACGATCACCTCGTCACCCCGACGAAAGATCTCCTGGATCGGGGGCTTGATACGTGGACGGCCCATCCGGCGATGGTCCTGGCGGCGTCCCCGGGAGCGTCCGGGCTGGTTTTGATCACGACCATCTTTGCCGTTTTCTTCGAATTCCACGTCACCGTTGGGATCCTTCATTTTTTCCGGATCATAACCACCCTGTCGAAAATATTCGGACTCCACGTCACTGATATGGAGAAATCCATTTCGTCCGACGCCAAAATCGACAAAGGCCGCCTGGATACTCGGTTCCAGGTTAACGATTTTTCCCCGGTAGATATTATTCACGTAATTATCCTGGCTCGCTCGCTCCATGTAGAGTTCTTCGAGTTGGCCATCTTCCATGATCGCAATCCGGCATTCCTCCGGTTGCGAAACATTAATCAGCATTTCCTTCTTCATGTCATCTCTTTTCTTGTATGTTTACTCAAGCTGCAGGGCAGGTGTCTGATTGCGTCAAATTCTCATTTGACACGCACGATCACCTGGCTGGTTAAGCGACCAACTCGGGCGCTATTTTTTGCAGCTCCTTGGTTAAAAACTGGTTGATTTGTTGTGCATCTTCCATGTTCATGGCCTGGTCAGCGATTTCCTTGCACTGTGAAATGTTGACCGATCGACAAATTCGTTTCACTTCCGGGATTGAACTGGGCGGCACACTGAACCCCCGCAATCCCAGGCCCAGCAAGAGCGGTACATAGACAGGCATACCACTCATCTGGCCGCAGAGCGTGACTGGCACCTGGGCATCATTGGCCGCTTGAATCGAACGTTCGATCAATCGCAATACTCCTGGATCGCTGGCCTCATACAAATCAGCCACGTCCTTATTGCTACGGTCCACCGCCAGCGTGTACTGGATCAGGTCATTGGTTCCAATACTGATGAAATCCACTTCTTTCAACAGGCGATCGATGACCATGACAGCCGACGGCACTTCGATCATCATGCCAATCGGAATATCCTCATCAAAATCGACCCCCTCCTGTCGCAGGTCACACATCACCTGCTCCAGTACGCGACGCGCCTGTCGCAGTTGCTCCAGGGTTGCCACCAGGGGAAACATGACCTGCACCGGCCCCAGCGTACTGGCTCGCAAAATAGTTCGCAACTGGATGCGGAACAGGGAGAGATTTCGCAGGGAAAGTCGAATACTTCGCAATCCCAGGAACGGGTTCCTTTCCTCTTCGCCACGGGGAACCAACCCCATCTTGTCGGCCCCCAGGTCCAGCGTTCGGATCACCACCGGTCGCTGTTTCATGCTTCGCACCACGTGAGCGTAGGCCTGGTAATGCTCCTCTTCGCTAGGCTCCTGGCTGGAAGCCAGGTAGAGAAACTCGGTCCGATAGAGACCGATGCCAACTGCTCCTCGCCTCAAGGAAGCCTGGACTTCATGTGGAAATTCGATGTTGGCCGCCAGGTAAATGGACTCCTGGTCCAGTGTCTCTGCTGGTAATTCCCGCAATTCATCCAGTTGGATTTCCAACGTTCGGTGATCTTCCACGTCCTGTTGATATCGCTGCAAGGTCTGCTCGTCTGGATCGAGGATCACGGTACCGTGATCGCCGTCGATAATCACCAGGTCACCACCGGCGATCTCCGTCAAGAACGATCCGGTACCGACCACGGCTGGAATTTCCAGTCCCTGGGCAATAATCGAGCTATGCCCTCCCGCTCCACCGGTCTCTGTCGAGAAGGCCAGGACGTACCTTGGATCGAAACTGGCCACCTCGCTGGGGGTCAAGGCATGTGCCAGTACAATCGTCGGCGTCTTGAGGTGAGAAAGTTCTTCTCGCCGGTGCCCCAACAGCTTGGCCAGCAGGCTTTTTTCGATATCGAAAATATCCTGTGCCCGCTCTACCAGCGTATCGCTTTCCAATTCATGAAACACCTTGGCGTAACGCTTGAGCGTGGTGCTCACCGCGTACTCCGGTGAATGATGTTTTTCGCGGACCAGGCTTTCCAGTTGCCGGATCAACGAGCGATCCCGCAACATCTGAAGGTGAGCGGAAAAAATAGCGCCATACTGTTCGCCCAGTTGCTCGGACACGGAATCTCGGTTACGAGAAATTTCCTCAGCAACTTCTTCGATGGCCACATGCAATCGGCGCAATTCATCGTTGACGGCATCGTCCACGACAAACCGGCGAGGAATCCGAAACCCCTCGTGGTCCACAATCATTGCTTCACCGATGGCAACGCCTGGCGAAGCGGCTATTCCGCGATAAATCTGCATGGCATGGTCCCACCGAGCATTGCACCGGAATCGCTGGCCTGCCTTACGGTCGGCGCGATCAACCGGTTTTTCAACACTGCAGTAGTACTTATTTCAAATAAATCGGTAATGACAGGCCACACGCATGAGAGTTCATACGGATCCCCTGTCGCGCTGATGTTCACTGGTTGGTGTCGAGGTGGATTCGTCCACAAATTCCTGGTCGAAAAGATCGGCAAGTGCTTCGACCGCAGTCTCCGCATCGGGACCTTCTGCCCGAATCACCAACTCCGTTCCCTGAACGGCTGCCAGTGTCAGGATCGACAGGATGCTTTTTCCATCCACCACTTCACCACTCTTATCTACTTCGATACGGGCTGTAAATTGCGAAGCGGTCTTCACGAACAAGTCAGCTGGGCGCGCATGAAATCCCTGCGGATTACTGACCACCACTCGCTTCGTTGCCGTTACCATTCTCGCTACCCGTTCTTCCTCTTATCCTCGGTTTCCACTACCGACAACCTGCATACGCGAGCTTGTCGGCCAGATAAAACCCCTTCTTTCCGCCGGACCGGATCGACCCGCGCGGAGAAAAGCTGTTCACGAAACAAACTGATTGTTATCCGCTTCCTCAAGCAACTGCTGAATATCTTCTGCTGTCTTGGACTGCTTGAGAAAACGACAAAAGGTGTCATCCCGAAGCTGACGTGAAATATTCTCCAGGGCTCGCAAGTGATCCCCGGGACGATCCAGGGGTGACACCAAGATAAACAAAAGCTGTACTTTCTCTCCATCCAGGCTATTGAAATCAACTCCTTCAGAGCTGATCCCCACAGTCCCGGTTAAACGTTCGACACTTGGATGTTTCGTATGAGGTACGGCGATCCCTTTCCCGATGCCCGTACTTCCCAAGTCTTCTCGTTTCAAGATGGCCGCTGTGATACTGTCGCTGTCACCCTCCTTGATCTCGTTGGCCTCGACCAAGGCGGCCATCATTTCCTTGATGACCGCTTCTTTTTCGACAGCTGCCAACTCCGGCCGTATGGCCTTAATACTAACAAACTCCAGAAATTTCATCCCAACACCTTTTCTCTGATCGTTCAAGTTAAAGGAACATTATTCTTATGCGCGATTCCAAGCCAGCTTTCCTCTAACTCACCGTCAATCGTTCATAAACCATCAATCGTAACCCTTCTCTGTCAAATCGGACCAGGTAACCTGTCCCGATGTCGATAGCCGACGGGCCGTTCTTTTTTGTTTGTGCCTGCGTAGTTGCTGCTCCAGCTTATGTTGAACCTGGTCAACTGCAGACATGACATTGTCAGCCTCGCTGACTGCCACCAAATCTCCTGTATGTTCTAAAGAAATCTGCGTCTCCACGGCGGGAGCATCTTCATTCTTCAAATCAACAATGACATCAATTTCAGTGATTCGATCACTGAACCGTGTCAGTTTCTGTAGCTTGACTCGAATTCTTTCCTGAATCACAAGATTCAACTCTCCATGCCGTATCGAGACAATGACCTGCATTCGCTACTCCTCCTCTTAGCGATTGCCGCTGCGAGCCTGGCGGGCATTGACCGCCACCAGAAACAACTTACCCACTGAACAGCGACTGTATAGGCTGACGTTCCTTTAGGCCAAAACTGGCATTCTCCTAGTTTACTGTTTCCAACAAATCGAGGGAAGGGTCTGAGTCTGGCGGAAAGCTGCCCGATCATCGCTTTAACCGGCAAAAACGGCATCCGGAGACTATATTTCTGTGGCTCAGCCCATCCCGCTGGCGAACCAAACTCTCCTGCCTGCCTACGGAGCCGAAAAGCCTGTCGAGCGATCCCAGGGAGTCGGACCATGGACATGCGTAATGGCCCCTTCGTCAAGCAGACGGGTCCAACCACGAATGGCCGTGGCCTGCTGGCTAATCGGTTTTTCGGGAAAAAACAATTGTGTCTTGCCGGTAATTCTCTTGAGATTCAAGAACGCCAGCACTCGCACGTCCGTCGACTCGTGACTTAAGCATTCAACCAATTCGCGAGCACTGGTCGCTTCCAGTTGATCCGCATCATAACCCCATAACAAACGAAACAACTGTTGCGCCTGGTCCCCCCGCTGTTGCTCGAACACCTCCTGGATCTGAACTGCTGTTTTCACATCCAGGGCAATTAAATCCTGTAAGAGAAGCAAGTGTTTTTCCCAACTGGCCCGATACGATTTATCCTGGAAACAATCCATGATCGCGCCATAGTACCCCATGACCGCTAACGAGCGTGCTGCCAAGGCACGGACCTCATGCAGTCGATGATTCGCATGGCATTCCTGCAACTGAATCAGCAACGGCTGATCAGGCATTATCGACCTCGCCAGTTCCGTTACTGCCGTGGCTTCGAATGATTGATTCATGGCGGGTCCGAATGCCCAAACCGGCATCGCATCAAGCGTCGCATGTTCCAATGCCTGCGTGTCCAGTCCCTGGGATACGACCATGGCCCCCGACTTATCATTTGTTAAATCGGCAGCCTGTTCAGTCCATGCGCTACCCGCCGACTGATAAATACGAACCGCAGTTTGACGGTTTTCCTTGCGAGGATCCTTGCCCGGACCCAGGTAACTCCAGACCTCCAGTGCGACTTCCGAGAACTGGCTCGATAAGTGCAACCAACCCTCGCGACCTGCTGCGCTCACTAAAACAGGATCTTGCCGAGCATTTGAAGCCCGAAAAACAAACCGCCCGCCTGTTAAAACCAGTCGAGGCTGCTGGGATTGCGTGAGATCCCAGTGCCAGGCTGAGTGTCCCACGACCGACATCTGGAGACCTTCCGCGAGGATAAGCCGCGGGTGAAAGCCTGGAGGAACCATGTATCGATCCGTCGAGGTCAGCTTCTCCTTTGCTGCTACCGGCACCCACTGTTGATCATCCTGCCAACGCCACACCAACTGATCTTGAGAAACCAGTTGCCCCACGGAAGGCACGGTGGCCGTTACCGGATCTACCTTGGCTCCAGGTAACGGATCGATTTCCGCACCAGGACGTACGGTTTCGGTTGCTGCGGTAACGAGGGCGGGGGCGGTGGTCGAGGACTTGTCCCCGACTGGCAGAGGTGAAAATACCGTAGCTGGAACCGTACCCTCAACCTTGCCGGCAGAACTGGTTGTTACTGCTGATGAATCGTCCTGGGGAACCCGTTGCTCACCGGAATCCGCCTGCCAACCCAATCGTGCACTCATCCAGGGAAAGGCCATGACCAGGGCCAACAGCAGGCCGCCTGCCACAGCAACATGCCAAACCCGCAAGGCCCCCGCTGGCTGCATGAAATCTGGTATTCCTTCCTGGTCCGTACGCTTGTCTGTTACCAGCGGCGGCGGGTCGACCACGACGGGTGGTGGACCGGGAACCGATGGGGCCTCGACCTGGGGCGCTTGGTCTGCAACCTGCTGATTGGCTTCCACTCGATAAACACGCTGGCGAATCTCATCATCAACCATGGCCGGTTCGCCCAGCACCAGGGTGAGGATCTGGTGGCAGGAAGCTACTTCCGCCAAGTGAAGATCCGACTCCAGGCAAACCCGTTCAAAATCAGCCAGCTCGTTTTCCGGTAACACGTTGTCCAGGTATTCCGCGACGGAATTCAATTCAACCCCGACGCCCTCTTGGTCCATCTCCGGTGCAGCCAGTCTCATTTTTCGCGTGGAACTACGTATCCGATGAACCAACTCACTCGCAAATTCATTTTCGCTAATACGTGTTCCCAGGACCTCTGCATCTGCAGGATCCAGCACGTCATCCAGGTAGGCCAACATCGTTCGCAACGTTAATCGCATCCGGTTCTTCCTTCCCAATCCAATAATCCGTTATCTACCAGCAACCAGCCACGCCAATTTCCACGATTGCCTCTACCCGTATTAGTGACAAGGCGGCCATGATTCCGTACAGATTTTTCGGCACGTTTCCTGTGGACCTCGAGACACACCCGGCAAGAGTGCAGCAAAACCCTGCTTTTACTGGGACAAAAGATCCCGCCCGGAAAAGACAACGGGGGCGAGAAAACGGATCTTTTTTTCCAACCTCTCCGACAGACGATTGAGTCTCTGCGGTCAACTTGGTTCAATGCAGACTGCACGGCCAATTTACTGCGTCGTTGGGAAGGAGCCTCGGATGTCCTTGTTTGCCAATTCAGAAGCAGAGAACCTGCGACAGGCACAGCCGCTAGCAGCCCGCATGCGACCTGTCACGCTGGATGAATTTGTCGGCCAGGAACATTTCCTGGGTGAAGATAAGCTACTGCGTCGATTGCTGAGCGCCGACCGTCTCGGTTCCATGATCTTTTACGGTCCACCCGGTTGCGGCAAGACAACACTCGCAGAATTACTGGCCAGGGCCAGCCAAAGTCGTTTTGGCCGATTGAGCGCGGTTAACAGCGGCCTCAAGGAACTGCGTGAACTGCTGGAACGGGCCCGGGACGACCTGGCAGCCGAGGGCATTCGAACACTACTGTTTATCGATGAAATCCATCGTTTCAACCGAGCTCAACAGGATGCGCTGCTACCTGACGTGGAAGACGGCATTATCACGTTGATCGGGGCCACCACGTCCAACCCTTTTTTTACCGTCAATACCGCGTTGGTCAGCCGCAGCCAGGTTTTTCAATTTCATTCCCTGGGTGAAGAAGACATTGGTAAGTTACTGGACCGGGCCCTGCTGGATAAAGAACGCGGGCTGGGAGCATACGAGGTACACCTGCATGACGATGCGCGGGCCTTCCTTTCAAGTATTTGTGATGGTGATGCCCGCCGCGCACTCTCCGCCCTGGAAATCGGCGTCTTGTCCAATACAACGTTCCCGTTTGAATTCACACGTGAAGTGGCCGAGGAATCGATCCAACGCAAGGCGGTCCAGTATGATCGTGACGGGGACGAGCATTATGATTCTGCCAGTGCCTTGATCAAAAGCCTCCGTGGCAGTGACCCCGATGCCGGCATGTACTGGCTCGCACGCATGTTGGAAGGGGGAGAAGATATTCGTTTTCTTTGCCGGAGACTGATTATCCTGGCCAGTGAAGATATTGGAAACGCAGACCCCCAGGCTTTGGCCATAGCAGTAGCTGCCATGCAGGCCTGCGAATTCGTGGGACTGCCTGAATGCCAACTCACCCTGGCCCAGACCGTTGCCTACCTCGCCTGCGCACCTAAATCAAACGCAGCCACCGTCGCCATCGGCCAGGCTCGCCAGGACATCCGCGAAGGTCGTACTCTGCCCATACCCGTGCACCTGCGCGATGCGCATTACTCCGGTGCCAAGCAACTGGGCCATGGTAAAGGCTATCAATACGCTCACCATGCAGACGACGGTGTAGCGGCCCAGGATTACCTGGGAGTGGAACGGGAGTACTACCAGCCGGTTGACCGGGGTTTCGAAGCAGAACTGCTGGCACGACTGAAAACGATTCGCACCAAGCTGAGAGCAGCTCGTAGTGCGGCTACGAGTGCTAGCAGCGAAGAAAAATCGCCCTAGCCAGGATTGGTGGTTTCCCTTACCATCTGCCCGACTCAGAAGCCCCAGAACAGGGTGATGATCACCGAGATAACTCCGAGCAAACCAAGCACGACCCACCAGAGTGGTCGTTTTGACCAGGGGCTATATTGGTGGACGATGTAGGCGCCACACAGCGGGCATTGTTCAGCGTCTTCATAGACGTCGTCACCACACTCCGGGCAGACAACGACTTCACTGTAGGAATCGTCAATTACGTCATCATAAAATTCATCGTCTTGAAAATCATCGTCTTGAAAACAATCCATTCAACAATGCCTCACCGAGTCATTCGGCCTGAAGGATTCGCTGCGAAAGAAACTATTCTTTAAAACAAACAAACTTGATTGGCTCAAGTTTCGCGTTGTACGTCAAGGAGGACGGAACGGTGCAAACCCTGAAAACTGCTTTTCTGGTCGTCTTTATGCTGATCGCTGTTTACGGTGCTTACATGATTATCAGTAAGCCGCCAGTGAAACCACCGGCGGAGGTTTCCCAACTAACCGAAAAAGATCTGCAGGCACCGGACATCGGTATCGGCAACTCGGTTTCCCCGGAGGAACTTGTTTTCGGATCGGCAGCCAACATTTCCAACAGGCCCGGATCCAGCACCGGTACGAAAGCTAGCAAAAATGATTTTGATCCTAACAATCTCGAATCATCACTGAACATCAACCTTGACGGTCTGGAGGACCCGCCGGGCGGCACTCAGAACGAAGTGTCCCAGCCTGACAGCCTCAATACTACACCAGCCGCCACGGACAACGGTGAATTGACAGCCATTCCGAACCCGCTGGAGACCACGCCCGCTGACACCTCAGCAGCTGGTAATTCGAATTCGTTGATCACGGATCAGCCGGATCCCCTGGCAAACCCCAACAGCAATCCATCCCTGATCGTTCCCCCGGAGCAGAATCCTGACGCCTTGATCGACGATCCATCCGCGGTCAATCCGGCATCCGTGACGCAACCGGAAGTCGCGAATCGTTTCGCTTCCCCGGCTGAGCGATCCTTTGAGAAAGCCTGGGTATCCGCCGTAAAGCACATGGATCAAAACCATTTTCGCGAGGCGTTACTGACCTTGTCCGTTTTCTTCGATGACCGCAATCTCAGCCAACTCAACCATACCAGGCTGCTGGGAAAGCTGGACGTGCTGGCCGCTCACGTTATCTATTCGAAACTACACTTGCTGGAGCCGGCCTTTATCGTGCGCCCTGGTGACACCATCAACTCGATTGCCAAGCAATACCGTGTACCGGCTAACCTGCTCAAGAAAATCAACGGTATCCAATCCGATTCCTCGTTGTTACCAGGTACCGAGCTCAAGGTGGTTCGCGGACCATTCCGCGCGAGTGTCTCATTGGTCAAGAATGAAATGACGTTGTTCCTGGGACACCTGTATGCGGGGCGGTTCCCGATCTCTATCGGAAACAATCCTTCACCGCGACTTGGCAGTTACCAGGTGCAATTGAAACAATCCGGTCGTCCTTTTTACAACGCTTCAAAACAACCGATTCCAGTTGGCGACATCAATAACCCGTATGGGAATGTCTGGATTGACCTGGGCAGCAACATGAGTATTCACGGCACACCACGTGTGGCCACCGATGCCAATCAGGGTCACAGTTGCATTGGCCTGGGGGCCGTTGATGCCCAGGATATCTACGGAATCCTGACCGAGGGATCGCAAGTCATTATCCGCCGCTAGACCCGCTGCCGTAGATTTCACACCTGCCCTCTGTTTCCCGCTGCGCGCAGATGGTATAGAACTCATGCACATGTTGACAGTCCGTTGACAGTACTAGTCGGACGGATCCGGGCAGTCAATCTTCGACTCCTGGCTGCTTGGAGATATCTCGTGTACGACCAACAGGCATTAATCGATTTCATGCGGGAAAAAGAAGCCCTGGAATTCGGTAACTTCACGCTGGCGTCTGGAAAACAGGCCAGCTTCTACCTGGACTGTCGCAAGATCACGCTCGATTCAACCGGGGTGAACCTGGTAGCGGCTGGAATGCTGGAAAAACTTGGTGCCGATTTACCAGATGCCATCGGTGGCATGGCAATCGGGGCCGATCCGATCACGGCAGCCGTCATCATGTTGGCCGGCCAGCAGGATCGGCCACTCAAGGGATTTATTGTCCGTAAAGAAGCGAAAGCGCATGGCAAGGGACAGGCCGTGGAAGGGCCGGTCCAGCCAGGGGATCGTGTGGTTATCATGGAAGACGTGGTCACCACCGGGGGCAGTTCCCTCAAGGCCATCGAGCAAGCGGAAGCATTTGGCCTGACAGTCGAACGTATCATTGCTATCATCGATCGATTAGAAGGTGGGAGCGAGGCCTGCCTGGAACGTGGCTACCGGTTGGAAAGCCTGCTCACGGTGCGTGATTTTGGCATTGAAGCTGGAACCGAATAAATCCCGCTTCAGCAACGGTTCTCGGCGGGTCGATAAGTCGTACAGGCGCTGTTAGCGGCCGCCAAGCTACCTCTTACCTGCGATCATAACCGGGACAGGGTCCCCGCGAGTCGGCCATGGAAACCACCCTACATCGCCAGCTGAAAACACTCTACGCGGACGACCAATCCCGCCAGGAAGTTCCTCTTGATAACTACCGGATCGACGTGGTTCGCGGTGGAGTCCTGGTAGAGATTCAACTCGGTACCATCGGAGCCATTCGTGACAAGCTGAGAAAACTGCTTGAGAATCACCGCGTGCTGGTCGTAAAGCCGATCATTGTGCGCAAGCACCTGGTGAAACTTGACGGACCAGACGGTGCGGTCGTCAGCCGTCGGCGCAGTCCCAAGCGTGGTAACCTGATGAGCCTGTTCGACGAACTTGTCTACTGTACTCGACTCTTTCCCCATCCCAATCTCTGCATCGATGTCCCCCTGATCGAGATGGAGGAATTTCGATTCCCGGGGCATGGCCGGCGACGACGACATCGCGAAAACGATTTTCAGATCCAGGACCAATCACTACTGAGCGTTGAAAGCATTACACGCTTTGCCACGGCAACTGACCTGGCTGACCTGGTTCCGAAGACGCTACCGAAAACATTCCACACGGGTCACCTTGCCGAAGCCATTGGCCAGTCTCGAGACAAAGCCCAGCAGCTGGCCTACTGTTTTCACCACATGAAAATCACGAAGCAAGTCGGGAAGGAGGGGAATGCGATACTCTATCGTTTCCGCACCTCACGCAGTCGCAAGCGGCGCAAACGGTCCCGCACGATGTCGGCCATTCCATTACCCAGTCTGCCAATCGGACCGCTGCCAATCGGACCGCTGCCCGCTGTCAACGTGAACGCCTAGGCGTTCGCCTTGCTCCGCGCTTCTCGCAGACCGCGACTAAGGATATCTCGCAACATGGGAGAAAAATCCTCGTACTTGGCACTATCAGGACTGCCATCCGCGTACTGGTAAATCGCATCGCGTGGCTTGGCACCTAATGAAATCAGGGTAGAACTGACCGTCCCCCGTCGCTGACCGGCAATCACCATGCTCGGCCTGCCGGCTGGCGCAGACGGACGAGCAAAGACCTTGCTCGCAACGGCCAGAAACTTGACGGGTGAATCGAGTGTCTGTAGCGTCAGCAGTCGATGAGCCAGTTGAACCCGCTCGTCTAGAGGATCATTGACGTCACAGTTACCGATGATGCTTAATCCCTCTTGCAGTTCTACCACCTCGGGCTCGTCACCACCGTGAATGACCCAACCACTCTCGGCATCCACGCAAACATAGTTGACCCCGTCGTAACGCTTGGTGCCTAGCTCTTCCATGGCCAAGTGCATGGCTTCATCCGCAGTTCGCGTGCGAAGCAATTCTCGACACAAGATACCTCGCGAACGTGGGGCGATCGGTGGAATCAACTTCCGGCGGTTACTGGCAGCCACAAACAAACCATGTTGATTGACACCCAACCAGGTTCCGCCGGCTAATTGATCAACGCCACCGAGAATACGAGGTTTACCCGATTGGATCGCAGGCGGACTCCCTGGTCGGTCATAAAATTCATCCCGATTGGCTGCTACCAGGATCGGAGATTCGGGCACAAGACGATATTGAACTGCTAGTAAACACATATTTATCAACAACTTATGAACAATGAAGCAACATTTTATTCACTCTACGGAGCGAAGAATGTCGCTGTTCGAAACAGCCCTTCCACTCTATATCCTGAGAAGCTGGTCCAACACCTTCTAATAGGGGGTAAAGAAGATATTTCTTTACCTAAATTACCCCCATTGGGTGGATTTCCCCACAACAATTCCGATTAGGGGCTCTTGAGCAACTCTGTGGGAAACCTTAGCTTGCCGCTTTTAAGTCCACCGGGCCTTGGTACTGAGGGTAATTAACCCCTTGGGCTTTCGGCCTGTTTGCACCTGTGACCCTTTTCCGATGAGGGAAGCCAACCGATGCCTGAAGCCAATACCCGCTCACCTGTTCGGATTGCCATTGTTGGCGCCGGTGCCGTCAGTGATTACCACCACGTACCGGCCATCGCGATGGACCCGCGTGCCGAACTAGCGGCAGTCTGCGATGCTGATGCTGCGTTACTGGAGCAACGTCGCCAGGATTGGGGCGTGGACGTGGTCAGCACCGATTACGACACGATCTGTAACAATCCGGATATCGATGCGGTCATTATTGCCACTCCCAACTTCACGCATCATCCGATGGCCGTGACGGCTGCGGCTGCGGGCAAGCATATCATGTGCGAAAAGCCGCTGGGATTGAATGTTGCAGAGGTACGACAGATGTACCAGGCGGCCGAGCAGGCAGGGGTTGTACACATGACGGCATTCACCTACCGGTTTGCCCCTTCGATGCGTTACCTGAAACACCTGGCAGCCAGCGGTGAGCTGGGAGCGTTACGACATTTTCGCAGTCAACGTTTCCTGGACTGGCCCGAGACAAGCTGGGGTTGGCGACAATACGAGGATCGGGCAGGCGCCGGGGATCTGTTTGACATGACCATTCATCGTATTGATTTTGCCCTCGACCTGATGGGACCGCTGGATCGTGTTTGCGGTGCGGTCGCCCAGTTCGTACCTCGCGACAAGACGGTCGACGGAGAATCCTGTCCGGCCTCGGAAGTGGATGACTGGTCAGCATTGATCGGCCAGTTCCGTGACGGGGGCGTGGGTGTCTGGGAAGGGACCACGCTGGCCAAGGGTTATGGTTTCGATGGCTTTGGTCACGAATGGGCCGAGGTGAATGGTTCAGAAGCATCAGCGGTTTACCGACTGCATCAACCGAACCAGATCTGGCTGGGGAAAACGGGCCAGGACCTGGCCCCTGTCGACGTCCCGGAATCCTTCCTGAAACCGGCGGACAGTCCACGGGATCCGTCGGAAGGTGAACCGGCCACTATTTTCCGTTATGACCTGGTCTGGGAGTTTGTCTCGGCCATCGTGGAGGGGCGGGGGGCAACGCCCAGTTTCTACGATGGATTACAGGCTCAAATCGTGGCAGGTGCCGTGCTGGAGAGCGAGTCCCGGCGGGAATGGATTACCATCGAGCAAGAACCTCGCTAACCGGTTTACAACTACTTGCTGTGGAATCCGGCTGCTTCTGCTATATTCACAACTGCTTTTTTGCTTCTGAGACACGTTAGACGCGACAAGAGAATGGCTTCACGTCTGGACAACCAGAAAAATCGAGCGGGCGATACTGCGAGTTCGAATCGACCAGCCACCCCATCGTCACCGCCTCGGCGATCTTCATCTGAGCGACCGAACCCACACGATTCAATTCAGTCGCTCACTGGCGTCGAAGTGATCGCAACCGGAGCCTGCGCTCCATCCGAGGTGGTACGTAACGAAGACCTTGCCCAGCTTGGATACGATGCGGACTGGATCGTGCAACGCACCGGGATCCGCGAGCGTCGTCGTGCACCAGCTGACCAGGCCACCAGCGACGTGGCCCTGGAAGCGGCTCGCCATTGTTTACAACAGGCCCAGCTTGAGGCAGACGACCTGGATTTCATCCTGGTCGCCACCATGACGCCAGACCACATGACTCCTTCCACGGCCTGTGTCGTGCAACAGGGACTGGGAGCACACTGTCCTGCACTGGACCTGAACGCAGCCTGTGCTGGATTCATGTATGGCCTGATCACCGGCATACACTTTGTTCACAGCGGAACGTATCAACGTGTCATGGTTATTGGTGCAGATTTACTTTCTCGAATCGTGGACCCCAAGGACATGAAGACCTATCCCCTTTTCGGGGACGGGGCGGGAGCAGTTTTGCTGGGGAGCAACGAAAATAATCCCGGCCTGCTGGCTTTCACGCTGGGTGCCGATGGCAGCGGCGGGGAATCACTCTGGGTACCGGGTGGTGGCTCCCGCGAACCAATGACCGAAGCAACGCTGGCAGCAGGACGACACTACCTGCAAATGGACGGACGAGCCGTTTTCAAGTGGGCCGTGCGAACGTTAACGGAATCGGTCACGGCCGTGATGCAACACGCCGGTATCGAAAAGGAAGATTTAAGCCTGGTCATTTTTCACCAGGCGAACATGCGGATCATCGACGCTGCTACCGACCACCTGGGCCTGGACCCCAACCAGGTCTTCGTCAACCTGGACCGTTACGGAAACACTTCCGCGGCCAGTATTCCACTGGCACTGGCAGAAGCCTGCCAGCAGGGTCGCGTGCAACGAGGAGACAAGGTCCTGCTGAGCGGCTTTGGGGCAGGATTGGCCTGGGGATCTGCGATCCTGCAATGGTAGCGTGAAATGCGTGGACATCTAACCATCACGAGGAGATTCAATGGACCAGGTAATTCGGCTGCCGGAACGAAAAGACGTCAAGACAGAAGACACCTGGGACCTGGGGAGTCTTTTCGAGGACGAGTCCGGCTGGGAAGCAGGATTCTCAGAATTTGAACAGCAACTGGAGGGCTACCAGGCCTACGAGGGCAAGCTGGGCGAAAGTGCCGAGACGTTGGCTAACTGCCTGCAATTTGATTCGTCGGTGGAACGGCTCGGTGAGCGACTGGGGATTTATGCATTCCTGCTCACCACCCAGGACCAGACCCACAGTCACTTCCAGGGAATGCTGGCACGTTTCCAGAACCTGGCAACCCGGGCCGGCCAGGCCAGCAGTTTCATACGGCCGGAGATCATGGCTATTGAATCCGACCAGATGGACGCCTTCCTGGCCACGGATGTCCTGGAACCGTTTCAATTGGTGCTGGAACGCATGGTTCGTTTTCGCACTCACACACTAAGTCACCCGGAAGAAAAGCTGTTGGCGATGCAGGGCGAGATGGCCCAGGCAGCCGCCAAGGCGTTTCGCCAGCTGCACGATGCAGATCTGAAATTCGGTTCCCTGGAAAACGCGGAAGGCCAACTGGTCGAGTTAAGCAACGCGACCTTTTCCCAGTTCCTGATTTCGCCAGACCGTGCCGTGCGCGAGGCTTCCTTTCACCAGTATTACCAGCAGTTTGCTGATCACGAAAACACGTTTGCAGCTACGCTCAGTGGCTCGATCCTGAAGGACGTGTACTATGCCCAGGCCCGTGGCTACGAGGGTGCCCTGGAAGCAGCCCTGTTTCCAGACAACATGCCGAGCACGGTCTATGACAACCTGATTGCCTCGGTTCGTTCGAACCTGCCAGCCCTGCATCATTACTACGACGTGCGGCGGCGCAAAATGAAACTGGATGACATCCATCATTACGATACGTACGTACCTATCCTGAGTGACCTGTCCAGTCACCACAGCTGGGATGAGGCGGTCGCCTTGATCCTCGATTCCCTGGAGCCACTGGGATCCGATTACACGGATGCCCTGCAGGAAGGACTCCACGCTCGCTGGTGCGATCGCTATCCAAACCAGGGCAAGCAGAGCGGTGCCTTCAGTTGCGGTTCCTTTGACGGCGATCCGTACATCCTGATGAACTACAAGCCAGAGGTCCTGAATGATGTCTTCACGCTGACCCACGAGGCGGGTCATTCCATGCATTCTTTCCTTTCCTCCAAGCACCAATCTTTCGAGTACTACAACTACACTATTTTCGTGGCCGAGGTGGCCAGCACGTTTAACGAGCAGCTGCTGACCGCTCACATGATGGAACAGGCCCAGGATGATCAGCAGCGTGCTTACCTGATCAACCGGGAACTGGATGCCATCCGCGGCACCATCATTCGGCAAACGATGTTTGCCGAATTCGAGAAGATCACGCACGAGATGGCCCAACAGGGAGAGCCGTTAACCGTCCAGACTTTTAAGGATGTTTATTTCGGCCTGCTGAAGGATTACTTCGGACCCGACTTTATCCTCGATGACGACCTGGCCCTGGAGTGTTTTCGAATCCCCCACTTCTACCGGGCCTTTTACGTCTACAAGTATGCCACGGGTTTATCGGCCGCCATCGCCCTCAGCCAACGCGTCCTGCAGGGAGGCCCTGCGGAAGTCGCAGACTTCCTCGGCTTCCTCCAGGGTGGCTGCTCGGAAGACCCACTGGATCTACTGCGAAACGCGGGTGTTGACATGGAGCAACCTGGCGCCGTAGATACCGCGCTGGGTCATTTTGAAAAACTGGTTGGCCAGCTGGATGAGTTGCTCTGATCCTGCTCAGGGTTTCTTGAAATTCGAAATCCAGATGAACGGGGTATTCACCTCATCAACGCGGACCTCGCAATACAGGCGGGCCTGGGAAAGAACATGATCGAGGATTTTCTTGTAGTAGGTACGACCGGACGGAACGCTTACCTTGACTGCATCCAGGTCAATACGATCCCGGGCCAGTGCGTTATAGTCGATCACAAAGGGAACCTTCAATCGCGGCGCGATGGCCTCCAGGGCTTCTGATAGCGCCACCTTGTCAATTTCCACGCTCAGGTTCTTGAACAGTGCGGGCATGAGCAGACCAGGGTTTTTCTGGGGCGGCCATCCCACGGGCCAGGATTCCTTGACCTGGTCCGAGCCCATGATCACCAGACGCACCTCCTGGCCACTTGGTTTCTGGGGAACCAGCACCAGGCCCTGAGGTCGCAACGTAATCGCCATCACGGTACCGGCACTCAATCCCTGCAACTCGTCCTGCAGAATTTCTTCCCCGGCGAGGGCCTGGCGAGCAGCGGGATCGACTGCCACGGAAACCTTCAGTCCCCGGGCAACCTGGTTGATCACTTCGGTATTCTTCATGCCGCGGGTCTTGAAATTAATCTTGCCAGTCATGGCTTCATGCAGCTGCAGCAACTGCTTCTTGGTCAAACCAAAAGGACCGGTCTCGGCCGTCAGGCTTTCCATCCCGTCAACCTTGAGTTTTTCCACCCACCTGGTAATCGCTGCTTTTTCCCCGTAACGAAACTCGACACCCGGCAGGCGCAGCCTGTTACGAGCGGTCAAGACACCGGTCACGACATAACTGGGAGATGCCTCGGTTCCGCGGTTCCTGATTTCAATCTTGGTCCCCGATCGAAGGCTGCGAAGGCGAATATTTGAAAGTTGGCAATCCTTTAACAGCATCAGCCACTTACGTTCTCCACCCAGGGGAAAACCAGCCTCGGTCCCCAGTTCCAGGGACACCAGCGGGGCGGCCCAGCAGGCACCCGTGGCCAGCACCAGGACCCCGGTCGCCAGGGCCTGAATCATTCGTGGCAGGTATCGCATAGTACTCATCCTTATTCCCGGGAAGCTCGCTCAGTCCGACCAGTGCGTAGAACACTGCTGGAAGTATAACACGGGTCTTGAAATAACGAAGGTTTTGCCCAGCCGTCAAGGCCAACGTAACCCGGATCAATCAACTCAATCCACAGCGACCGTTGCCCGGCAAGCTGCCCGTCGTGATTTGAGGCGAGGAAATTGGCCCGGGAGTTGCAGATTTGGTTCTGGAAGGACACAATAACAACTTCTTCAGACGGATCTGACGGCTTGGTGCCCATGCTCAGGGATTGACCAGTTGGTAAAGGGCAAACCCTAGTTCATACGTCCTGCGAATCGATCGAAACCGCGGATCGCCTGACCCGCGCAGGACCTGTTTTTTTGCGAAGTGAAGGAGACCATCATGGCGCGACCGGTCACATTATTTACCGGCCAATGGGCCGACTTGAAAATCGAAGACATGGCACGCATGACCAGGGAATTTGGTTATGACGGAATCGAACTGGCTTGCTGGGGCGACCATTTTGAAGTCGACAAAGCCCTTGCCGAGGATGACTACTGCTCGGCCAGGCGAGAACTGCTCGACAGCCACGACCTGCAGTGTCACGCCATCAGTGCTCACCTGGTAGGCCAGGCCGTCTTGGATCCCATTGATCAACGCCACAAGGACATCATCCCACCCTATGTCTGGGGAGACGGGGACCCGGCCGGTGTTAATGAACGAGCCAGCGAAGAGCTCAAGAACACGGCACGGGCTGCCCAGAAATTTGGCGTGGAAGTCGTCAATGGGTTCACCGGGTCAAGTATCTGGCATCTGAATTATTCGTTTCCACCCGTGTCACCGCAGATGATCGACGATGGATTTGCGCTGCTGGCCGAGCGTTTCAACCCCATCCTGGATGTCTTCGGTGAATGTGGTGTGCGATTTGCCCTGGAAGTTCATCCCACGGAAATTGCCTTCGATATTTACACCGCCCAGCGTGCACTCGAGGCGCTCGATCACCGGGAAGAATTTGGTTTCAACTTTGATCCCAGTCACCTGCACTGGCAGGGAGTCGACCCCGTCGAATTCATTCGCGCCTTTCCTGATCGGATCTACCACGTACATATCAAGGATGCCATCACAACGCTCGACGGACGAACCGGCATCCTGGCCAGTCATCTCAGTTTTGGTGATGCACGACGAGGCTGGGACTTCCGCAGCCCAGGTCGTGGAGCCGTGAATTTCGAGGAGATCATTCGGGCTCTTAATGACATTGACTACCAGGGTCCCCTCTCGATCGAGTGGGAAGATTCGGGAATGGACCGGGAGTTTGGTGCCCGCGAAGCATGTGAATTCACTCGCGGAGTTGATTTCGCTCCCAGCGGACTAGCCTTTGATGCTGCCTTTGGGGACGACTAGTCGCTGCCGTCATCGCCAGCAAAGCTTGCGTACCCGGTGTTTCTTTTCAGAAACACCGGGTTTTTTTGTGATTCTCTCTGAAAAGCAATCCCTGCCTCGGTCGGCGGGCAATGATAGAATAGCACTAATCTCCTGCCTGGCCGCCAGGCAGGCTCAATCCATCCCGACGGTTCCAGGAAAACTGGCTCTTGATCGTTCCCTCAACAACACGTTGGCAACCTTTCTCGCCTTGCTGGCCCTGGCTGGTGATCGGGATCCTGGCGTTGCCATCGAACGCATTTGCAGTCGACCAACCGTTATCAGCCAGGCGTGCCGAGGCCGATACCAACCTGCAGGCTGCCCTGGAAAAGCTGGCGACCCGCTGCGACGAGTTAAAGCTGCCCCAGCAGGCGGCACAAACCCGCGCCTGGCACGTGGCACGTCGCCAGGACCAACAGGTTCTGTTTCTGCCCAGCTCGCAGGATCTGCTCAAACCGGCTGCCAACGCCTCACAAATCGTTGGATTCTGGTACGAACAACTGACCCGCCATCGCCAACAACATGCGCGGGAACTGTTTAGCCTGGTCGAACCTTTGCTGGTCTCGAATCGACCTGGCCAGGCCTACCAGTTACTTTTTGAAATTCTGCGTGACGATCCAACCCATACCCAGGCTGCCAGGATCCTTGGAATTTCACGGGAGACAATGCGTAAACCGCGGGCCACCCTCGGGCGTACGCGCCACGCTCGACTGGGCTGGGCAGCGCGATCTTACTGGACCGTGCGCAGTCCCCATTACGAGATTCTTACCAACCACAGCGCCCAGGCAGGCCTGGAACTGGCCCGATACCTGGAACAACTGCAAACTGTCTGGCAACAGGTTTTCTTTCGCTATGAAGACCAGGCCGCAATCCTGAAATCACGCTTTGCCGGGAATTCACAACCGTGGATCAAACACCAGTTGCACCACGTCGTTTTGTTCCGGGATCGTCCTCAATACGTGAACTACTTTGCCAAGACAGAACCGCAGATCGGCATGACTACCGGCTACTATCAACCTGGTGAAAAGACATCTTACTTCTATGCCGCGAAACCGGCGCTGGTCGCCACCTGGTACCACGAGGGGACCCATCAGCTTTTCCAGGAACGTGGGCAAAGCATCGACAAACCGGGAGAGCAGCAAAATTTCTGGGCCATCGAAGGAGTGGCGTTGTACATGGAATCCCTTCAGCTCCAGGAAGGTTACTGCACGCTCGGCGGTTTTGAATCCAGCCGACTGCAATACGCACGTTACGACAAGTACATCAACCAGGCTTACCTGCCCCTGAAAAAACTACTGCTGCTGGGACAGGCGGAATTACAGGAACATCCGGAGATCAGGTCGCTGTATCGCCAGTCTGCTGGCTTGGCACATTTCCTGATGACGGGTGAACAGGGTCGTTATCGTACGGCCTTCATCGATTACCTGCGGGAACTTTACCGGGGCAGTGATCAGGAAGCGACGTTGCCAGCTCGCACGGGACAAGCATCAGCCGAAGTCGATCAGCAGTACCATGAATTCCTGATGGTACGTGACCGGGATCTCCTTGCCTTGAACAAGACGTTTCCCTTGCGCAAGCTGGTCCTGGGACATACCCAGGTCACCAACAAGGGCTTCCTTCAGTTGGGGAAACAGCCCTTGGTCACCTGGCTGGACCTGACAGCCACTCGCATCGACGAAGAAGGCATGGTAGAGTTGGATAATTGGGTCGGCCTGGAGCGGATTTCCCTGGAAGGAACCCGGATTACCGGTCAACTGGTGACTCGACTTGCTCGGCTACCCAATTTGTCGGAGCTGGATTTATCCGCAACTGAGATAACGGATGAAAGCCTGAAACAGTTAGGCCAACTAACCAAGCTCCGGGTGCTCTGGTTAACCGGAACCCGGATTACCGATGCAGGATTACCCCACCTGGAAAAACTACAACAACTTGAAGTATTGAATCTTGATCAGACCCAGGTTAGCGATGCTGCCCGTCAACGATTACAAGAGAAACTACCCAAGCTGAAACGCAGCCCCTGACCTGAAGACGAGTTTGACAAGGAGAA
>JAYGDH010000449.1:0-9004 GCA_046583055.1 Pirellulaceae bacterium
ACCGTGGGCGTGTTTTTTTGCGCCTGCTTACGCCGAGTGCAGTGATTCAATAGAATTCAGAAGGTTGGGCGGTGCAGCGTGATATAAACCGTCTGCGTCAGCATAAGTCATCCATCGCGAGGCAGATTCCAGTGACGGAAGCAAGCAAGGTGCACGTGGTAGGTATCAGCGACGACGGGTTGCAGGGTCTGACATCCGTGGCACGGGAACGGATTGAAGCCGCAGACCTGGTGATCGGTGATACGCGATTACTACAGTTGATCGAGACCAGCACCGGGGAGAAGTGGGACCCGGCCGGTCAGTTGGATGAAGTGGTGCATCGTATCGCAACGCGGTCCGCGGACGAGATTGTCATTTTAGCCAGTGGGGATCCACTCTTTTACGGTATGGCACGCTTTCTCTGCGAGCGACTAGGCAAGGATCGCTTCGAGGTCCTGCCGCACGTGAGCAGCATGCAGATGGCGTTTGCACGTGTGAAAGAGAGTTGGGACGATGCCTACCTCACGAACCTGGCTAACCAGTCGGTAGAACGGGTCGTGGAAAAAGTACGGACCGCAGGTAAGGTCGGGATTTTTACCACCGAGGAGAATTCACCGTCCGTGGTCGCTGCGGCCTGCCTCGAGCGTGGTATCGATTACTTTACGGCGTATGTCTGTGAAAATCTTGGCTCGCCGGATGAACGGGTTACCGTCGGCGAGTTGAGCGAACTGGCCGGGGAGACATTTGCGCCACTTAACGTAATGATTCTCGTTCGTAAGCCAGATGTCCCGGATCGCCCGGTGGCAATGATCGGGCGCAGGCTGTTCGGGAACCCGGATGAAATGTTCTTACAGTCCCGGCCGAAACGCGGATTGTTGACGCCGGCAGAGGTGCGAGCCGTGGCACTGGCCGAACTGGATCTGGGACCCAATAGCGTGGTCTGGGATGTGGGGGCCGGTAGCGGATCGATTGCAGTGGAAGCAGCACAGTTAGCAGCCGGCGGTCGAGTATTTGCTATCGAGATGGACCCGGAGGACTATGGGCTGATCACCTCTAATGCCGAGCGGTTTGGTGTGCATAACCTGACGCCAGTACTGGGACAGGCTCCCGATGTCTGGCGAGAACTGCCTGACCCCGACGCCGTGTTCGTGGGTGGCACCGGGCGACAGGTGAGCGTGATCGCCGAACAGGCATGGCAACGACTGCGTCCCGGGGGAAGGTTGGTGGTAAATGTTAACTCCATCGAGAACGTCAACGATCTCCAGCGGGAGTTTAAGCCCCGGGTCGGTGAAGTAAAGACTTGGATGTTTAATATCTCCCGGGGTACCGACCAATTGGAACAACTTCGTTTCGAATCACTGAATCCAACATTCTTGGTGGCGTGCGTGAAGCCCGGGTAAGAGATTGAATAACACCGAGGGATTAGGTCAGGGGAGAGGTAAATGAAATACAAGCAACTGGGCCGGCAGGGCGTCCGCGTTTCACCAGTCTGCCTGGGGACCATGATGTTCGGTGGTCAGACCCAGGAAGCGTTATCGATCGAGATCATGCACAAGGCTATTGATCTGGGTATCAACTTTTTTGATACCGCGGACATGTATAATGCCGGCCAGTCGGAGGTGTTGGTTGGCAAGGCGCTGGCCGATCGTCGCGACCGAGTGGTACTGGCAACCAAGGGTCGACAGAAAGTCGGTGACGGCCCCAATAACTATGGGTCCGGCCGTATTCACATGATGCGAGCAGTCGAGGCGAGCCTCCGTCGCCTGGATACGGATTACATCGATATCTACTATGATCATGCACCTGATTACACGACCCCTATCGAGGAAACACTGCGTGCCATGGACGACATGGTCCGCTCCGGTAAGGTTCGTTATATCGCGTGTTCCAATTTTCGGGCGTGGAGGCTCTGCGAGGCACTCTGGGCCAGTGACCGTCATAACCTGGATCGGTTTGCCTGTGTCCAGCCACTCTATAATATTGTGAATCGTGATGCGGAGGTGGAATTGTTTCCACTCTGCCGTGAGCATGGCCTGGGCGTGGTGTGCTACAGTCCCTTGGCACGCGGTGTCCTGACCGGCAAGTATCTGCCCGGTGCGGAGCATCCGACTGATAGCCGCGCGGCCAGGGGTGACGTTCGGATGCAGCAGGCCGAGTTACGGGAGGCCAGTTTTCATGTTGCCCAGTCACTGAAGGAATATTGCGATAACCGTGACCAGAGCCTCAGCCAGTTCTCGTTGGCCTGGTGCCTGGCAAATCCCAACCTGACATCGGTGATTATCGGGCCCCGCACGATGGAACATTTTGATGACAACCTGGGGTGCCTCGACGTGGAGATTACGCCAGAGGATGAGACATTCGTCGATGGACTGGTTCCAGCCGGAGAACACTCCGGCAAGGGTTTTCAGGATGTTCTCTATCCGATCACGGGCCGCCAGGTAAGCGAATAACGATTACGTCAGGATGTCTGCCTCGAGGGTCATGGCAGCAAGTCGCTTGGGGACCGGTTCGGGTAACACATGCGGAGCCGAAACGGCAGGGAAACCGTCGGAATCGATTTCCAGTTCGAGCGCTGGGTCGGAGAGGTCCTCGGCATAAAAGCGACTGCTCGGGAAGATGTCGGCGGGGTAGCGAAAATTGTCAAGCATGGCGAGTGCCGTGCAAAAAGCGGAGCCCACCGCGCTCTCCAGCATGCCACCCACCCAGCAGGGAATGTCGGCGGCCTGACACCAGTTATGAATCGCCAGCGCGTTGGTAAGACCCCCTACCCTACCCGGTTTGATGTTGACCCACTGGCAACTCTTTAGCCGTGTCGCCTGTTTTGCCAGGTGAAGTGATTGGATACTCTCGTCCAGGCAAACGGGCGTTTGAATGGCCTCCTGGAGCGTGGCGTGGTCCAACAGGTCGTCGTGTGCCAGTGGTTGCTCGATCATGGCCAACTGGCACTCGTCAAGTTCCTGGAATTCGGGCAACGCAGCCAATGTATAGCCACTGTTACAGTCGATGTGGATGACGGTGTCAGGAAAAGTCTTTCGGACCTGACGGACCATCGGCAGGTCCCACCCGGGGCGGTACTTGAGCTTGACGCGTGCAAAGCCCTGGTCGACGGCGGGTGCCATGGCGTCTAGCAACTGGTCGATCGAATCCATGACACCGAAATCCGCTCCCACGGCAACCTGGTTGCGTGTGGCCCCGAGGGCCTCGTGCAGGGAAACGTTCTGTATCTTGCTTTGCAGGGCCCACCAGGCTGTGTCCAGGGCTGCCTTGGCAAAAGGATTCCCCTTGTAAATATCCAGCCGCTGTTGCAGGGCCTGCGGACTGTCAATGGTCTCACCCAGGATGGCGGGACCCAGCCATTGACGGGCCACCTGGTAGGCACCACCGGCCCATTCGGCGCTGTAACAAGGGGCGGCCAGGGGTGAGCTTTCTCCCCAACCGTCTACCGATCCACTGCAGAGGCGGCAGAGCACGGCGTGGACGGAATGGTCTTCCCCGTAGGCCGTCCGCCAGGGATAGAGCAACGGCATGGCGACCAGGTAGAACTCGATCCGATCGATCTTCATGGCTGCCCCTGCTCTTTTAACTGGAACCGGTGTATCGCTTTGCAGACGATGTTGGCTGGTCCAGCACTAGGCTTTTTCGTAGAGGACAAACAGGATGACATCCGATCCCGAGAAGGTGCCACCAAGCGAGCTGCTATTGGCCGACTGGGGGGCGATGTTCCCCGTGATGCTGATCACCTGGGCGCCACTTTCCGACAGCCATTGGTTCATTTCTTCCTCAAGCGTGGGGATCTCGTTTTCGATGCTCTTGAATATTTTTACCTGTTGCATGTGGAATTCCTTTGGACAGTTGGTTGGATCGTCCCGTGATTGTAGCGAAAGGTGGTAGCAGATGTTAGGGTTTGGCAGCGGGAGAACGTTCTCGACTGACAGGCCGGAAGGCCATCGACGTCTGGATGGGATAGTCGCATGTGCAACCGGAACTGGCCTCTGGGATCAGCAGCAGGCCGCCCGCCGGAATCATGTTAATCCAGCATCCTGGGCGACTGACCTGGGTCACCTTGCTGAATTTGCCGGTTCCAAGATCGCACATGGTGGGGTGTCCTGCTCGAAAGAAACATGCCGTTGCCGACGCCGAGATCGTGCCGCAGCCGTGCCCGTTGCGATCCATACGCCAATTTTCACGGCGGGCACCCGTGTCCAGATGGTACGCGTAAGGTTCCACGTAGACAATGTCATCCACGATGGCAGGATGATGATCTTGTTCGCCGTGAGAACCACCGATATTAATGCGTTGATTCTGCGAGGATTGCCAGAGCGGTTTCCCATCCCGCGCTGAAAAAGCATGGATGTCATACCAGACCTGTTGGGCACCACCTGAGCCCTGGTTGCGGGTACTGACCGCGATCAACGTACCCTTGGAATGCCCCAGGAAGAGGTGGTGCTGGGCACGCTGGAGTCCCGTCGGCTTTTTCCAGAGCACCTTGCCACTAAGACGATCAAGCGCAACCAGGCGAGATCCCTTGCCCAGTAGCTGTTGGAGCGTGGCGCGACCGCTGGGGTTCTGGAGCGTGATCGGGTCCGAACTCTCCACCAGGAAAACGCGGTCGGCGGTAATCGTGATCGTGGGATTGACGATGCTTCCGGTGGGCTGGTAATTCCAGTGCAGTTGTCCTTGCAGGCGATCACGGCAAAAAAGTGAGTCGCTGGTCACGATGGGGATGAAGTCGTAGTAGGTTTCGGCTATTTGTTGGCGGGAATGTTGGCGGCGGGCTGCACCAACACGCGTTGCGCTGCCATACAGGTGATCGCCGACGTGGGCCACGTAGCCCCAGTGACGAGCGGCCTTGTCAGGCCGTGTTGGCGTCGAGAAGTGCCGCAATACCTTCCCGGTGCCGGCCTCCAGCAGGTAGCACTTGTCGCGGGCGACGGCGTAAACCAGGTCGCTGGCGGCGACCATGCTGCCACTGTCTCGCATGGCTCCCACGCGACGAAAATCCTCGATCGGGGTCTCCCATAAGACCGTGCCATTGTAGGCATCGACCCCGATAATGCGATTGTTGCCGGGCAGGAACATGCGTCCAGCGATGACCAGCGGGGGAACCGTGCGATGGTGACGATCGACCATGTTTTGCGGACCTGGTCGACCGAACCACTGCAGCTCGAGTTGACCGGAAACCAGTTCGTCCTTACTGCAGGCCGTGTTTTCAGGGCCGGCATACATGTGGGTCCAATCGCCTATCGTGGCAGGAGGCGCCCGCCGCAGAATGAATGGCAGATCCGGATGGTCAAAGCGGTGCGGCGTATTCGGAGGGATGCGATCTGCCCATGATCGCAGGGTGACCGATTTGAGTTGGTTGTCGACGGGTGTATCGACCACCGCGATGCCGCCTGCAGGACGTAGCAGGCGGTACACCTCTTCCAACGGTGTGGGCGGTGCGGTTTTACGCTGCTGCTGATCAATGCAAACCAGGTTGAAAAGGTCGCTGGCATACCCCAGTTTGTCCAGTGAACCCTCGTGAACCACGACGCGTCCGTACAAACCGGCCTGCCGAATGGCTTCCCGGGTGGTCGCGACCTGGTGAGACTGATCCATGAGCACGATGATTTGCATCTTGCTCCGTTTGGAGAGTTCGTATGCCAATCTTCCCTGGTCCGTTCCCAGTACCAGGCAGTAGCCCTGGTCGAGTGCGTTACCCTGGAATTGCCGGCCAGCAGCCAGGATGCGGGTCGCTCGCTGCTCGTAGGCCAGCCGCTCGTCAGTGGTATCGTAAAAAAGGCTGTCCGGATTCAGGGCGGGGCGTTCAATGATCTGGCGCGGAGGCGACGACGGGTTCCCCGGCGCAAAACAATGAATGGCCCCCTGGTCCGTACTGACAAAGAGGCGATTGCCCGCGATAGCAAGCGAGTAAGGTTTTCCGCGGACGGCGGCGGACCAGATTGTCTTTCCGTCGGAATCGAAGGCAGCCACCTTGTCGTTGCCGCCGGCGTACCGCGTGGGGCCGGAGTAAATAGTGGCGTGGGGAAATTCAGCCACGGTTTTGCTCGGATCGGGGGCCAGCGGTTTGTCAGTGAGGGAAAGGTCGCCAAGGTGCTGCGGTGTGGGGTTTCGGCCATGGGCGACCAGCAGTCGCGTGCCACGTCGCTGCAGGTAACCCTGCGGGGAAAAGTTAAGGGCCCCCTTGGCCACCAGGGTGCCGGCCTGCGCGTCTACAGCAAACTGGTAGGTTCCCTGGGCTGGAAACAGGCCGGCCGAAAAGCGTGCCTGTCCTCGATCGATCACCACGCCGCTGCGGACGGGCCAGGCAGAAATGATGCGCTGGTTGCCTGGGATGCGCCGGTCGCTCGGGGCTGCCTGATACTTCCAGAGGAGTTTTCCCTGGTGGAGGTCCAGGCAATAGGCAAATCCGTCGTCGCTGCCAAAATAGACGCGTCCCTGGTCAATCGTGGGAGCCAGCCTCACGGGGCCCTCGGTAGTAAATCGCCATTGCCGGACCGCCGTGTGGGCGTCGAGACAGGTCACATGATCCTCGGCGGAAGAGGCAAAGATTAAACGACGGCCATCGGAAACGAGATGAAAGGCCCGGTCATAGGTAACTCGTGCCGGCAAATTGTCCTTGTTGTGCCAGAAGTCCTGCTTGGCGGGTGCCGGCCAGGCGGGAGCCGGAGGTTGCATGGCCTGATAGGTCCAGCCGGGCGCCAGCGGCAATTTCAAGGTCTCGGGTGTGTAACCGCTGCGTCGTAAGTCCCGCTTGTAGGTTGGCCAGCCGACAATGGAACTTGAGACCGGGTCAACATTTGGATAAGGTTTCTTGTCGCGCCGGAAGCGCGCCAGGACCTCTGCGTCGGTGAGGGCCTGGCTAAATATCGCTGCCTGGCCTATTTGGCCCTGCATGGGGTGATGTTCATCCGCATCCCGGTATGCTCCCAGGACGATGGTCCCCTCGAGTGGATAGGCAATGGGACCCTGCTGGGCAGTCGACTGGGCACGAAGCCGTCCATCGACAAATAATTTTAATTGCTTCCCGTCGTACGTTCCCACAACGTGGTACCAGTTGCCTGGGAGAAAGGGTTGGGGATTGGTCAGGTAGGTCAATCGCTGCTTGGATTCGCTGGTGAGGCCGAAGCAGAACATGTTTTCACGAGTCCCCAGCATCCAGCCACGCTCGTAACTTCCGTTGTCCTGGATGGCACTGACGATGCCTCCCCAGGCCTGGACGCGGGTCGGGTAAATCCAGGTTTCCACGGAAATTGCCTGTGTCGGCAGCTGCTTTTCCGCAGGTTGTTGTTTGGAGATTATAGCGATTTGGATTTCGGTTTGCTTGCCGTCCAGGACCAGCGCTTGCGGAGCTGAGTCGGCGAATTTGGCTGACCCAAGAAGGGTTCCGTGCGAGGTTCCTGCCGAGGCCCGGAACTTGCCTTCCTGGAGGTGTCCGGCGGTTAGTTTCCAGGCGTGCCGAGGCAGCGGAGCTGCCCTCTGTGCAGCGACTTGCGTTACGTTGCAAGCCAGCAGCAACAGGATACCGGCCTGGACCAGGTAACGACTGGACGAGGTTCGAAGGTAAGCGTGTGATTGCATGGTTAGGCCAGTATCCCGCGAATAACGTTTCCGTGAACGTCGGTTAATCGCATGTCGCGACTGCTAAAACGGTATGTCATCTTGGTGTGATCCATTCCCAGCAGGTGTAGCATGGTGGCATGGAGGTCATGGATTTCCACTTTCTTATCGATGGCCTTGTAACCGTAGTCATCGGTCGCCCCATACGTGATTCCGCCCTTGAGGCCACCGCCGGCCATCCAAAGGCTGAAACCAAAGGGGTTGTGGTCGCGACCATTGCTGCCCTGTGCAAAGGGGGTACGGCCAAATTCTCCCGACCAGATGACCAGGGTCGAATCGAGTAAACCCCGCTGTTTCAGGTCGGCCAGCAGGCCAGCGATCGGCTTGTCTACCGACAGCGCGTTCTTGGTGTGTCCATCCTTCAGGTTGGCGTGCTGGTCCCAGCGATCGCCGTTGCCGCCGGGGCAGGTGAGTTCGATGAAGCGAACGCCTTTCTCGATCAGCCGCCGTGCCACCAGGCAGTTGCGTCCGAATGTCTGCGTGTTCTTGAACTTGTCATGGATTCCATACATGTCCAGTGTGGCCTTGGTTTCGTCACTGAGGTCTATCAGGCCGGGTACGGCCATCTGCATGCGATAGGCCAGTTCGTAGTTGGAAATCGCCGACTCGATCTGGCTCTCGGCACCGCGTTGCTGCAGCCGGTCGCGGTCGAGTCGATTGAGGACGTCGAGCTTGTTCTTTTGGATTAAATCGGTGGCTTCAGTGCGACGAATGTTCGCGACCGGGTGTGAACTGGAGTTAAACACCGATCCCTGGTAGGAGGCAGGCAGGTAGCCACTGTTGAAGTTGTCCTGGCCCCCTGGTGGAATAAGGCCGCCGTTGAGGACCACGTAGCCGGGCAGGTCCTGGCATTCACTGCCCAGGCCGTAGGTCACCCAGCTGCCCATGCTGGGCCGTCCCTGGGTGCCATTGCCGGTGTGCAGGAAATAGTTAGCATTGGTGTGCTCGGAAAACTTGGAAGTCATGGAGCGTATCACACAGAGTTCGTCCGCGTGCGCAGCGACGTGAGGGAACAGGTCGCTCACCGGCAAACCGCACTTGCCGTAGTTCTTGAACTTCCATGGACTCGCAAGAACTTTCCCTATGTTGTTGAACTGGGTCGGCTGCACCTCCATCAGTTTGCGCGGATCCTGACCGTTGTGCTTGTTCAGCATCGGCTTGGGATCGAAGGAATCGACGTGTGACACCCCACCGTCCATGTAGAGGAAGATAACACTCTTGGCCCGCGGTTGAAAATGAGGTTGCCGTGGCTTCAAGGGGTCGAAGGCCGAATGACGGTCTTTACCCGAAGAATCGAGTCCCGCGGAAGATTTGTTTTGGAGCAAGGCTGAAAGGGCCGCGACCCCGAAACCCATTCCGCACGTCTTCAACATATCGCGCCTTGTGGTGGACGCTCTGCGAAATC
>JAYGDH010000450.1:0-20016 GCA_046583055.1 Pirellulaceae bacterium
GAGGCTGAGGTTCTTGCGGAGCCGGTGCGGCAGGCTGTGGGTCTGGCGATGTTTCACGAAATTCGAAGATGGAAGTGTCGTCGGTGTCTTGCGGCGTCACGATCCGGATCTGGTTGCCTTCGGTCCAGAATCGCTCGGCGCGTTGTAAAGCCTCGAGGGCACTGCTGCCGGTATAGGGCAATAGTCGCAGGTTGCCGCCGTTATCCGCGGTGTTTTCAGTTTCCAGTCGAGTGATCATCTGTTGGATCGCATCGATTTCTGAACGCTTGGCACGGACGAACAATTTCATCGTGATCGGGTCTGCCGTGACCTTGGGGCCCGTCGGGTTTTCCGCTTCCGGATCACCACCGAACATGTTGCCGATCATGGCCAGGGCCACGCTTGGGTCAAGTACTTTTAAGGAGATGATTTCAAACTGGGGTACCTCGCCTTCCAGTTCACGAATCGTTTCCTGGATGATCCGCTGAGCCGATGGGGGCGCCCGTGCAATGATCTTGTTGGTGGTCGAATCAAGCGTCATGTTGATGTCGGGCAATCCCTGCAGCAACGTCTGTAATACCTCGTACGTCGTTTCGGGGTTGGCGACCTGGATGGGGTGAGTCATCAACTGCGGTTGCTCAGTCGGCTGCTGCGTACTCGTCGTGGAACCTGGATCGATGTCCAGCCGTATAATGAGGTCCTTCAGGATGGCCAGGTTTTCCTCGCTACCGGTGGCGAAAATGCGGGTTCCCAACGGATCGACCGCCATGCTGATATTTTCGCCACGGTTTTCCTCCTCGTTGAGCCCCATTAAAACGCGGGCTACGGGCAGGATGGATTCGGCCGTGATGAATTTCAGCGTCATCTCGGTAACCGGCTCGGTCACTACTTGTCGCGGTTTCTCGACCGATTCGATCATGGTCTGAATGCGTCGCAGCTGACCGCCCGTTTCCTGGACAAGTAGCTGCTTGGCAGCTGGGAAAACCCAGATTTTCCCCAGGGGACCAATCAGTTTCTGGAGATCCTCCTCGGCTTCCTCGGCGGTCATTTTGTCGAGTTGGAACAGGCACTTGACGATCTCGTAATGACCCCGGTCGGCCAGGTCTTCGAGCGTTACGAATTCCACCCACACGTCGGGGATCGTGTCTTCCAGGTTTACCATCAGCAACTGCTTCTGGCGACGAATGAGCGTAAAACCCTTGGTTAGCAGGACGCCGTTCATCACGTCGATCGCCTGGTCGGGCGAGTAATAATTCTTGTCGATGTAATTGAACGTTCCCTGCAGCGGGTAGTCCATCTGCAGCGAAAGCTCAGCGGTAGAAGCAAACCAGTCCAGGACATCTTTCCAGGGTGCATAACGGAAGTTGAAACGCACCTGGATTTTGCCATCCGGGCCAACACGTCGTGTTTCCGCGACGGCAGGCTTGTCCGTGGTATCGGTGTCAGCAGGCTCGTCAGCAGGCTCGTCAGCAGGCTTTTGTGCAACCTGCTCCACCAGCTTGACACCGGACAGCTTTTCCCAGCGGCCACGCTGCTCCGCAGTCAATAGTCCACTCAGTCGGTCTTCGTATTCCGAGCGGACTGCGTTTTGTTGCTCCTCATTTCCCTGGGTTAAGGCCTCGGTACGTTGTGCCAGTAATTTCTTGATCGACTCCTGTTGGTCCTTGGTCAGGGTCAGGACGGTCGCTATCTGTGGATCTACCAGGGAATCCATGCCCTTGCTGGCAATACGCATCTGGTTCAGGATCTCGCGTTGCGGAACAGTCAACAACTGCATGGCTAGTTTCTCGGATTCTTCCCGGAACGGGCGCAACTTGGCTTCCTGTTCAGCAGGCGCGAGCCCACGGATTTGTTGGACCAGGTTCACGACCTTTTCCTCGCGCTGGCCAATGAATGCCAATAATTTCTCCAGCGTTTCTTCGGAGAGTTCCAGACGCTTGATCCCCTCATCCTCGACGGCCATCGCCAATACGCCAACAAAGTTAGGGTCGGCCGCAGAAAGCTTCCCATGCTGGTTGAAAAACAGGGCAGTTCCCAAAAACAGGAAGTAGGCGGAAAAGCGAAAAGTAATCGACCGTGTCATCTGTTCAGTACTCCATGGAAGGGAGGTCAGAAAAGAGGCTCCTGCCTGGTCGCCAAGTGTCCGTATGAGTAGGACATTTTGGAGACTGCCAGTAAGCTAATTTGCCAACGGTGTATTTTGTCCTAAAGTATCGCAGAGTGCGGGTTTGCGATCAACAGTTAGTTTTCTTAGCACTCCAGTTCCACCAACGTGGAAGCGCAAAGAGATCGTCCTTGCGCTAGAACTATCCATACGCTATTATGATTCAACAATTAAAGTATCCAAACGTTTCGTTTTTGACACTGGGAATAATAGGTATTTTAAGTCTTGGAATGAGGCGTTTGCCGGTTGTGGCCCTTTTCTGGCTTGGGTAATCTGGCCCTTGGGTTCTTGTAGTAAGAGGTTCGGGGCATTTGGAGTTCCATAAGGAGCAGTCGTTTGAAACCGCTGCAAAGATGGCACGGCACGATAATTTGTCTGCTCTTAACAGTAGGGACACTCCCTCTTGTGGGGGAGTCCACTGTTTGGGCTCAAACAGGGCAGGTGGTGGATCCGCGCCCCTATGGTTTTGAGATGCCGGCGGGTCGTTTGCAGCCAGGGTCGGGAAAACGTGTCACCACGATCGACGATCAGGGTCGGTCTGTGATCGCCAAGGTTTATGTGACCGTGGGAGAATACCAGATCCTGCTACTGCCCGACGGACACTTAACTGCCCGACCGGCGCAGGGAACGCGGTTGACCGAGCGTCCCTTCGTGGCAGACTCGCATGACGTGTTGGCACAGCGTCTGACGCAGCAGGGACCTCTTCAGGGCTTTCGCACGAAGGCCACAGATGCTTACCTCTACGTTTATAACGCGAGTGATGAATTTGAGACGGTGACGCGCCGTATCCTGGAACGCATGTTACCCGCGCTGCGGGGCTATGCACGGAATCGAGATATTCCTACGGTGGCCCCGCAAGTGCCGTTGGTGGTCATCATGTTTCGCGATGCAGAGCAATTCCAGGCCTATCGTCGCATGCCCAGCGGCGTGGTGGCGTATTACAACACGCTGAGTAACCAGGTCGTGATGTATGAGGAATCGGGCATTCGCAAAACCAACCCGGAGATAGCCCGGCAGCAGTCGTTAAGTACGATTGCCCACGAGGGAGTACATCAAATCCTGCACAACATCGGCATCCAGCAGCGATTGTCTCGTTGGCCCATGTGGATCAGTGAAGGGTTGGCGGAGTACTTCGCGCCAACTTCCGTAGGCCGGGGTACACGCTGGAAGGGCGCTGGCCAGGTGAACGATCTGCGCATGTTTGAAATGGAACAGTTCTTAAAAGGGCAGGATAAACGCGAGTTCGATGGGCAATGGACCCAGCAGACGGTCACGGCTTATCGCCTGACATCAACCGGCTATGCCTCGGCATGGGCCTTAACACATTACCTGGCAAAGACTCGCCAGGAACAGTTCACGGCCTACTGGAAGGAGATCATCCAACTGGGACCATTCCAGGGAGGCTACCCGGTTTTGCAACGCGGGATGATTCCCAAGCACCTGGTCCTGTTCCGCAAGCACTTTGGTGGCGACTTGCCGAAATTGGAGGAGCGGTTGTTTCGCTACTTGAGCAAGTTGCCTTACGATGATCCGTTCAAGGATTATCCTCATTACGTGGCACGTTTGTTCTTTTCCACGGGACGTCAGCAAAAGCGAGATGCGAACGTTTTTCATGGCACCCAGCTGGCAGAAAAATGGGTGTCGGTGACCCTGGGTGAACTGACGCCCGAGCAACGCCGGGGTGCCAAGGTGTTTTATGATAAATTCCCCAACCGTGCCCAGGCAGTTCAGTTCGCGCGGCGTTGGAAGGCGGGCAAGTAAGCGTGTTCGGCAGGGCACGTCGGTTGACCGTTGCCGACTGTTAGGACGGGCTGACGTGCTCGGTGGCCGGAGGGTGGTGATGCGAACCGTGGGAATGGTGAGGTTCCAACTGGCCCACGGCATAGGCCAGTAGTACGCCCAGCAGCAGGGCCACGGAAAGCTTTAATCGGTCATGCGAATGGAATCGCAGTTCAGGCAGGATGTCTGCCAGGGCAATGCAGAGGAAAATACCCGCTGCCGCGGCCAGTGCCAGCCCGACCAGGGTCTGGTGAGAGCCGAGTTCACTGCCCGCACCAAGGTAAAAGGCCAGGGCGCCGAGTGGGCACATCAGGGCAAATCCCGTGTTGACTGCCAGCGTCATACGAGACGACCAGCCTCCGGCTCGCATGACACTGGTAATGGAAAGCGCATCGAGTGGTTTATGGAGCACGATGGCTGCAAAGGCGCCAATTCCCAGGAGGATTCCCGGTGTTTCAGCATGACTACCGGCCATCACGCTGGCGGCCAACGCAACCCCGTCAAGAATGGTGTGCAGTCCCAGTCCCAGCGCCAGGCCAATCCAACTCAGACGGTGTTGATGTAAATGGCAATCTTCAGCAGAGGAAACCAGTGGGTCATGCGCGTGTTGCTCGTGAACAGGCGGTTCGTCCGGCCCACCGTGCTGGTGTACATGGAAAATGCGAATTAGGAAAAACATCACCAGTAAGCCACCCAGCAGTGAGAGCGTGACGTGCTGGATGTTTTCCAGTTCGGCGAGAGCATGCGGTAGCAGGTAGAGGACTGCCACGCCCAGCATTAAACCACCGACGAAGCTCATCAGGATCTGCATGCGAGTATGCGTCAACTGGAGGAGGCCAGGTAGAAATCCCCCGGCCAGTGAAGCGAGGACAATCAGGGTGCAGTAGATCAGCAGGACGGTCATGGGTGACATGGCAGGGTAGCCCCGGAAGAAGCGGTTCAGTGAGTCGCACCGGAGAAGCTGGTGGCGAGCTCTTTCATTTTCAAGATTAACGAGTTGAGGCCATTGGATCGCGAGCGGCTGAGGTGTTGATGAAGCGTCATCTCGGTGAAGACGGCAGTGACATCGAAGCCGAGAATTTCTGCAGCGGGTCGCTGGGAAAATAGCATGAGCAGGATCGCGATCAGGCCACGTACGATCTGGGAGTCGCTGTCGGCCTGGAGAGTGATGAGGGCGGTTTCCGGATCCTGGTCGGCGACCAGCCAGGCATTACTGGTACAGCCCTGGACGCGGTTTTCTGCCGTTTTATAGGCTTCCGCGAGGGCTTCCAGGCCGTTTCCCAGTTCGATGATGTACTGGTAGCGCTCTTCCCAGTCCTCAAACAGGGAGAAATCTTCGATCAGGGTCTGGGAGACTTCCTGTTGAGTAGCAGGCACGCGAACTTGCCTTTCTGATGTTTAGCGGGATGCTGACTCCGCTGGAGAAACCACTGGGAACCGGCCTTCATTGTCGCTGGCCGAGACCGTTCTGGGAAGGTCCACTCGTTCAGTCACCGTGTTTTTTTCGTAGCCGAGGCGAGGTTCGTAAAAGCAGTTGAATTCGTTCGAATTCGCCCAGCCATTCCTGGATGACAGCAGCCGTCAATTCCGTACCGGAGACCAGTCCGGTGGGGCAGGCTGGGCCCGTGGTGTCAGCCAGCATCTGGCGGTACTTGGAGAGTGTGCGATCGCCGTAACGTCCCACGAAGAGGTCTTCTTCACTAAGGAACACCACCACCGGAACACGGGCCCCACCACAGATCTCGAGGGCTTGCTGAAGCTGGGGATCGTGGTCTCGATCCTGGTAACGAATCTCCAGCAGTGGATTGTGTGCCTGGAAATGGTCGAAGATAGGGCACTGTTCGACACAGTCGCCACACCAGCTGCCAGCCAGGCAAAGCACACGCTGTCGACGCGTGAAACTTTGCAGGAGCGTCTGCTGTTGTGGGGTCAACGTGATCGAGGCATGGAAAGCATTCCAGCGATCACGCTGTGACGGCGAAGCGTAGCGATCCAGAAAATCGTTGTAGGTGTGGGCCTGGTGAAATGATTGACTGAAATCCATGGGCAGCGGGCTTCTTGTCGAGGGACTCAATTGCCAGCCCGACGAAGCCCGTTGATGGCGCCACCTACGTTCCGCTGGATCTCCCCTGTGGCTCGGACAACCAACGCTCGCAGGGGAGCATAGTAGACAATCGTTCCGGGGCCACCGTTAACCTCCCAGAAACCTGGGGCAATGCTGCGCTGAATCAATTCGACCAGGGCTGGTCCGTAATCGGGTACGCCGGCTCCGCCCTGGGCGAACACCTTGCCGGGACCGCCAAGTGAATAACCCACCAGCGCTAGTTGGTCAGCTACCGCCCGCGTAGCCGCATCTGCCAGGCTGCCACCAACTGGGGCCCCGCGTTTCTCGGCTCGCGCAATATCACGTTGCAGCTCCTGCTGGATGCGAAGTAAACGACTGCGCAGTTTGATTCGATAGGATTTCAAGGTGTCGCTGGCAGCCAGTTTCGGGTGTTGGCAGATTTCACCGTAGAGTGCAACCAGCTGGCGAATGGCCCGGGCTTGCTGCTCGGTACTCTTGGCTGTCGCCTGCTGTTTCAGGAATAACCGCATGTCATGATTGATTTCATGAAAGGCACGCTCGGCCGGCGACGACTCCGAGGCCGTGGCACCACCCGAAATCGGGGCACTCAGTAAGATGCTCAGGGATAACAAAGTCGCTGACATGATTTTAGTTTTCCTTTTCAAGAGTTCCCTTTGCGAAATATATAGGTTCCGGTCCAGGAAGGCAAATAATCAGTGCCCAGAGGCCTGTTTTTCCAGGCGGTCAAACCAGCGGCCTCCAGCGCGACGGTCGAGGCAAAGGCCGCTGACGAGACAGGCAACGGCTGTGGCAACCAGCGTGTCGCTGAGAAAATGAGCGCCTGAGTCCATGCGCTGGAAGACAGCCAGCAGGGCAAAAAAAGTGAACAGCCACCGGCCACGTGGTAACAGTAATGAAAGTCCGATGGCTAGTCCCACGGCGGTGGCCGTGTGCCCGGAGGGAAAAGATTCCAGTTGGTGACCGCTCAGCTGCGGGATGCGTTCACCCGATAGCCAGGGGGACAGGCCATGAAACGTGGACCAGACCGATCCCTGCAGGTCATGGGTACGGGGACGCTGGCGGGCGATCGTCCACTTCAGTAGCAACGCCGTCAGGCCGGACCCGGCTGCACAGGCGATCACCCGGGGTAATCGGTGACGCAGTTGGGGAGCCAGCACCGCCACGGTGATCACAATGAACAGCACCCCCCAGCCGTGGGCAAAGACTTCTGCAATACGGACCAAGTCGCGCAGGTCCCCCGGCAATTGAATGTCACGCAGGTAACGTGCTAGCGGGATGTCTAGTGCGAAAGCGGGCAGGGCCAGCAGGGCGAATGCCGAGGCACCCAGGTAAGGCCAGCGGGTGCGTTCGAGGGCTGTGCTTGCGAGGCCGGGAGTAGCCGACGGGTCTGGATTGTTCATGGCTACTGGGAGAATACCAAGATTGCGTGGGAGGGCAAACAGCAGATGAACAGGCCGGTTTGGTTCTCCCAGGGAAACTGACGTTGTCCCGCTGGGGAGGCTGTTTTAGACTCCCAGATCAGGAAATCGACTGGACGGCGTGTTGCTGTACCCGCACGGTCGATGGTTTGATTTCCTGCGATTGATTTCGTCTGGCTGGTGTCGTCACCACGGAAGGTGCAGTTCATGATTCGTAATCGGTATCACTTGTTGATCATTCTCGTGGTCACGGGGTTGGTTTTTTTTACCAACCTGGGTGGTCCACGTTTGTGGGATCGAGATGAGCCTCGCAATGCCGGTTGTGCTGCTGAAATGTTACAGCGTGGCGATTGGGTAATCCCGGTTTTTAACGATGAGTTACGGACCCACAAGCCGGTCTTGCTCTACTGGCTGATGATGTCCGCATACGCGGTCTTCGGCGTGAATGAATTTGCCGCTCGCTTTTGGTCGGCCGCCTTGGGAACCGGGACCGTGTTGCTGACCTATTTTATCGGTCAGCACTTGTTTCATCGTCGCGTGGGATTGTGGGCAGCTATTATTCTTGCCAGCAGCCTGATGTTTGGAGTTGCCTCGCGTGCGGCCACTCCAGATGCGGTGCTGGTGTTCTTTTCAACCGCTGCGCTGGCAGTCTACGTAGGGGGCACTTTTCATCGTTCGGGAGCGGCTGCTGGCCCGTCCGGGGTGCGCCGCAACTGGTTGCCCGCGAGTGTGCTCACGGACTCCTGTTTTCCGACCAGTCGTCCCGTGATCTTGGGAATGTACACGTTGCTGGCAATGGGTGTTCTGACCAAGGGCCCGGTAGCGGTGATACTGCCAATGGCGGTGATTGGGATGTTCATGTTGATACAGCGTTGGCCGGCCAACGATCCGTCCGATGCGATCAGCGCGGATGATAAAGCGTCAAGGATTCGTCGCGGGATCGGCAGGTTGTGGATGTTTGTCCAGCTCTTTTCTCCGCGGCATTTCCTGCGGACGCTCTGGGCGATGCGTCCGCTCCAGGTGTTGTTGCTGCTGGCCCTGATCGCATTGCCCTGGTATGTCTTGGTCGGCATGCGTACCGATGGTGCCTGGCTGCGAGGTTTCCTGCTGGAACATAACCTGCATCGCGCCATGCAGCCGATGGAAGGCCATGCCGGCTCATTCCTGTACTACCCGGTGGCGGCCCTGGTGGGATTTTTCCCATGGTCGATTTTTGCCATTCCGATGTTAGTGTGTGCGGGACGGCGTGTTGGCCGCGACCAGGTGGGGCAGGCCGGTTACGTCTTTCTGCTTTGCTGGGTCGGTGTCTACATTGGCCTGTTCTCGTTGGCACAAACCAAGTTGCCCAGTTACATAACCCCTTGTTACCCGGGGTTGGCCCTGCTGACGGCGGCCTATGTTTTTCACTGGAGACGGCAATCCTCACGGGCCGACTCCAGGTGGACCTATGCTTCCATGGGTTCCCTGGTCCTGGTCGGAGTCGCCATCCTGGTGGGAATCCCGCTGGCTGCGGAAAGATATTTACCAGGTGCGGAATGGCTTGGCTGGTTCGGTATGATCCTGGTCGCGGGAGGAGTCATCGGAACTGTCCTGATCAGTACTGACCGGGTAAAGATGGCCAGCTGGACGGTGGCGACGACGGCCGTGGCCTTTGCAACGGTGGCGTTCGGCTATGTTTCGATCGTGGTCGATGGGCATCAGCAAGCCGATCAACTACTGAACCTGATCGATCACCATCACGAGGCCCCGGTGGTAGGAGCCCTGGGAGCCATGGAGCCCAGCTGGGTTTTCTACCTGGGACAGCCGATACACGTGCTGCACGCGGCTGGTAAGCCGATACAGCAGCCCTTTGCCAGCCAGGGACGCTGGGCGCCGCGAGCGACGGTAGCTGTCCTGGAGTTTCTGGACCAGGGTTCAAACCGTGTGGTAATCATGACAGAACGAGCCTTTGCATCCGTCCAAGAGGACTTGCCAGCGGAAGTGGTGGAACTGGGTGAGGTTCGTTACTTCCTGAAAAAAGAGCGTCTGCTGGCAATCGGCCATCGCTCGACAGGCGAAGCGCAGGTCGCCAGGAAACGCACGGATCGATCAAAACGTCGCTAGTTGGAATCCCGCTCCGTCAGCTTGTCTTTGCAGGCCAGGTTCGGGCCGTTACAAACCCTTTACAGAGCTCCCCGGATCACATGCTAGAATGAAGGCAGGTTCTTAGCCCAATATCCCGCTTTGGTGTCAGGAAGGGACAGGCCAGCATGGCAGCGATCAAGATCTTGACCGTAGAAGATGACGATGCGATTCGGTGTGGAATCGTGGAAGTGCTGCAGTATGCCGGCTACCAGGTGCTGGAAGCTGCCTGTGGAGACCGCGGCATGGAAATGGCGGTTCAGCAGTCTTACGACCTGTTGTTGTTGGACCTGATGCTGCCAGGCAAGACAGGGTTCGAGATCCTGGCCGAAGTGCGCAAGACCCGCCCCACGCAGCCGGTGATTATCCTGACGGCTCGCGGAGAAGAAAATGATCGTGTGGAGGGTCTCAAAACGGGTGCGGATGATTATGTCGTGAAACCCTTTAGTGTCAAGGAACTGCTGGCTCGAGTGGAAGCAGTTTTGCGACGTTCTCCCGATCGGCCACTGGACCTTGACCAGGCATTATTTGCCGGTGGCCGGATTGATTTCAAGCGACACGAAGTGACCTATGAGGACGGGCAACGATCCGACCTTTCGGAACGGGAGTTGGAATTGTTGCGTTACCTGGTTAATCACCAGGGGCGGGCAATTAGTCGTGATGAGTTGCTGGCGAACGTCTGGCGTATTACGCCCCAGGGTATCTCCACACGGACCATTGATATGCATGTTGCCAGGTTGCGTGAAAAGCTGCGTGATGATTCCTCGGATCCCAGGGTGCTGGTGACCGTACGTGGCAAGGGTTACATGTTCGCCGACCAGGAGTAGCGTGATGGTGCGAAAACCGTGGCAAATCTGGCTGTTGTTTGGCTCCTGCCTGGCCATCGTGATTTCGGCAATGGGTTGGCTGACATGGAATGGCCTGAACCTGGATCTGGAAATCCAGCGGTCACGTCAAAGACTTCGAGATCAACAACAGAATGCAGCTCTCTTTGAGCAGGTCAGTAATAGCCTGCGTTTGATGGACTGGCGGTTGACTCCGCTGGTGGCAGAAGAGGCAATCCGTCCCTACCACGATTATGTTCCCTTTCAAGCGGTCGATTCAGTTGCTGGTCAGCAGGGTGAAAGCAAGGATGTGGAGCAGGGGAAAGGCAGTCCTGGTCTGTCGACGGACCAGGGAACAAAAACGGGTGGGCGTCCGGGTGAGCAGCGGCCTTCGCCACTGCTGTTGCAATCAACAAGTTTCGTGAAACTGCATTTCCAGGTGACGTCTGACGGACAGTGGTCGTCTCCCCAGGTGCCACCCGAGGAGCTGGCATCCCTGGCTCACCAGTATGGCCTGACGGACCAGATGTTAAATCAGCGGGCCCAGTTGTTGGCCCAGTTGCAGGAAGTCACGCGCTTCGAACAATTACTGGCGATGGTCCCGGATGCGATGTTGCCCAAGTACGTGACGGCGGATGCCACTGGGAAAAAACGTTCGAGTTACGCTTATGGTAATTCGGCCCAGGGGCCCGCGGAATCGAGCCAGGTTATTGACCTGGGATTAGAGCAGCTGAAACTACAGGTGCGTAAGGCGGATAACCAAATGCCTTTCCAGCAAGCAGCCGGAGGCAAGGCCAAACAGCGTGATTCCAAGAGGGGATCCGTCCCCGATTCGCAGTTGTCTCAGAAGGACTTGCAAATGCAGCAGCGAGGGGACGTGCCCCGCGAACAGGTGCGGCAGCAGCGTATCCAGCAGTCACGTCGGCAACTCTGGAATCAGCGTAATATCGGTATTCAAAATTTTGCGATCAATCAAATGGCCCAGCAGCGTTTCGAGGGTTTCGGGACCGGTGTGACGCCCGTTACCGAGGGAGTCACA
The DNA here is from genome assembly GCA_046583055.1 of Pirellulaceae bacterium. Lineage (GTDB taxonomy): Bacteria > Planctomycetota > Planctomycetia > Pirellulales > Pirellulaceae > JAZADA01. The sequence goes on from JAYGDH010000450.1 coordinate 11,411, forward strand.
CGCCCGGTATGGATTGGATCTTACTTGATCCTGGCACGCCGGGTGGTACACGGTTCCCAGGTGGTCGTGCAGGGTTGTTGGCTGGACTGGGAGAAACTGCGGGAGGTCTTGTTGGCCGATATCTCCGATTACTTGCGCCGTGTAAAACTGGTGCCGGTTAACGACGAACGGGAGGTGTTCCCGGAACGGATGCTGGCTACCTTGCCGGTGGAACTGGTGGTAGATCCCCAGGAAGCCCGTGAACTTGCCGTGAACCCCGGGCGTGATGGTGCTGAAGCGGCGGTACTGCCCAGCTCCGCGATTCGAGGCAACTTGCTGATCGCCTGGTGTTGCATCGTGCTGGCAGCCTGTTCGATTGCTGCCGTGCTCCAGGGAGTTGTTACTCTGAGTGAGCGTCGGGGCGCCTTCGTGTCGACGGTAACCCACGAGCTGCGCACGCCCCTGACCACCTTTCGCATGTATTCCGAGATGCTGGCGACAGGCATGGTGCAGGATGAAGAAAAAAAACGTAGTTACCTGGAGACGCTACGAGTCGAAGCAGAACGCCTTTCTCACCTGGTGGAAAACGTGCTTCAGTATGCGCGACTTGAACGCGGTAAAAGGGGAACCCAGAGAGAAGCAATCGAGGCCAGGGAATTGTGGCAGCGGGTTGAGTCGCGCCTGGATGAGCGGGCCAACCAGGCCGGCATGCAACTGGCGGTGGAGTTTGCCTCGGGTGCGGAAGATGCCGTGCTGCTGACCGATCCAGCGGCCGTGGAACAGATCCTGTTCAATCTTGTCGATAATGCCTGCAAGTACGCCCAGCCAGTTGCCGGTAAGAATATCGAGGTTAACTGGTTGCGCCGGAATAGGCATGTCCAGGTCAGTGTTTCAGACCACGGCCCGGGTATCCCTGCTGAAAAAGTTCGTCACCTGTTTCGGCCTTTCTCCAAGTCGGTTCATGACCCGGCCAACACGGCGCCCGGTGTGGGCCTGGGGTTGGCCCTTTGCCGACAGTTGGCAAAGGCGTTGGGTGGTCAGTTGCGGTACGATCCGCCGGGCGGCCAGGGGGCTACTTTCGTGTTGACGGTGCCACTCCAAAAGAATTCAAGGGGCAGGGAAAGCCGCTGAAATCTCCTGTCAGGCGGCACGAACAGGGTTACCTATTCTTACTGGCCGATATAGTTTATTGCCGGCCGGGCCTGTTTGACGGATATGGGCCATGGAATGGCCTGGAAATAACTTGCGTTCCTGGAACTGATTTGTTCTGGTTTAGGAATCAGGCCGTGAGGCACGGCCTGGGTAAGCTCTCTTCATGCTTCTTTTCCGGAACAGAGAAAGGCAGGTGAGATTGTGACCGATCGTCGTCGAGCTACCTTTTTACGATCAGCAGGTCGTCGACAGGGAACAGGCAAACCGTCGACTAATTACCATGTGCGTCTCCAGGGAATGGAGCCGTTGGAACCACGGCTCGTGCTGTCGACATTGGGTCCCTTCCCCCGGATTGTTCAGCCAACTGCGGTGCTCGCAGGTGGTGACACGCGGGTGGTGGGTGGCACGGCAACGGACCAGTTTCGTTCCGTGGGAATTATCGGGGATCGCTTTGGTGGTTTCTGCAGCGGTACGCTGGTTTCGCCGCTTCACGTGGCAACGGCAGCTCACTGTGCGGTCGGGATTGAATCCCAGGACGGCCGCTTTAGTGTCGAGGGAACGACCTACCAGACAAGGGCGATTCATGTACATCCCCGCTATAACGATTTCACGCTGGATAACGATATCGCTGTGTTTCAGCTGGAGCGGCCGGTTTCCCAGGTGGTCCCAAGTCCCATTTTTCGTGGTGTCCCGCAGGTTGGCCAGATGCTGACGCTGGTCGGTTATGGTGCAGGGGGGACCGGGGAGTCCGGTCACAACGGTGACTTCGGGACGAAACGTGTGGGGGTAACTCCGATTGATGGCGTGGAGGATACCTTGATCACCTGGCGTTTTGACGATGCCACTGAAAGCAATACCGCGCCCGGTGATTCCGGCGGGGCGGCATTTCTAACTGTCAACTCGCAGTATTACCTGGCGGGTATTACCTCGGGTGGTGATCGCTGGGACGCGGGCTTCGGAGATAACTCGTTTGATACCAGGGTCGATAGTTTCGCGGACTGGATTGACCAGATATCCGACCAGGCCACCCTGGATCCATCTGGGGAGTCGGGCCAGCAGCAAGAGGAGAACGAGACCTCCGACGACAGTACCGGTGACCAGGAGGTGGACGACAGTTCCAACGAGGATCCCAATGGCGATACCCAGGACGATCCGTTGGTCGATGATGGATCGCTGGACGAGACGACGGACAAGCCTGGCCCGCCGGTCGTGGATCAAGATGATCACGCTGACGTGACCGGTCCGGAAGCCACCGAGGTGGTTCTCGTGGACGGGATGGGGACCAGCCAGGGTGTCCTGGAGATGGCCGGCGATCGCGACGTTTTCCAGGTCGTTCTTGCCGAGAATGGCCTGGCGATCATGGCAGCGACCAGTGTTGACGGGCGGCTTGATACCTACCTGAGAATCTATGATGAGGCCGGTACCCTGATTGCCGAAAATGATGATGCTGGTGGTAGCTATAACAGCCAGGTGCAAATGGAACTCGAGGCGGGATCTTATTTCCTGGACGTGGGAGCTTATGCCGATTGGGGCATTGGTAATTACGAAGTCCAGGTGGAGGTTCTCGCTGCTGGATCCGGTACGGTCCCGGAAACGGAACTGGTGACACTGAATCCCGAGAGGCCAACCAGGTTGTCAGGTGAAATTTTATCCCCCGGAGAGATTCGCAGTTATTCCTTCGTGGCAACACAGAGCGGTCGCATGACAATTCGGACGAATCGACTTTCGCCTGGCATGGATACGATGCTCACGGCCTACGATGGCCAGGGAAATGAACTGGCTTTCAATGACGATTGGCGCGGGTTGAAAAGTCGCGTGCGGGTTTCAGTGGAAGCCGGGGAAACCTATCGAGTGGACGTGGCCGGCTACCGTGACAGCACGGGGGCCTATCGCCTGGTCATGAAAACCAGGGATGCAGTGGACCCCTGGCGAGTCCCCGGTACGGACAGTTTTCACTTTGGTGTAACCACCCAGGATGTCGAATCGACAATCCAGGATGGCCTGGATATCGCCAGTGAAGTCGTGGACGCGGTTCAGGATGGGGTCTCCGCAGCCTCGGACGTCATTGCCGTGGACGGAGTGTGGACCGAGACCCAGGAATGGGTGCAATCCACGGGAGACTGGGGTTCGGATCTGGTGTTTGATATCGGACATCACGTGGATACTGTCCTGGATCTGGAAGTGGACTGGCTGGGTTGGCTGCAAAATACCTGGTTCTAGTCATCGTGAAGCCGGCTTTTGGCTGCCGCCGAAGATGTTGTACGTCAGGTTGCATTGTGCAAGCTCCCCGGTTTAAATGAATCGCTCTCAGGAACCTGTTTGCCCGGAGAGCGAACCTCATGAGCCAGCTAACGCAATTGTCGCACCCGGTCGTGCAACATCATCTGGCGGCCCTGCGTGATGCGGGGACGGAACCGGCCGAGTTTCGTCGCCTGGTCCGTCGATTAACCGCCTTACTCGCGTGCGCGGCCACCGAGGATCTGGCCCTGCAGGATATCACGGTACAAACCCCCCTTGTGGCCATGACCGGTAGGCAACTCTCCCAGAGAATTGGCCTCGTGCCGATCTTGAGAGCAGGAATTGGCATGGTCGATCCGTTCCTGGAACTGGTCCCCTCGGCAGAAGTGTGGCACCTGGGGCTCTACCGGGATGAAGAGACGGCGCAGCCGGTTCACTATTATGACAAGTTGCCTGCGGACAACCCCGTCGATGTGGCGTTCGTGGTGGATCCCATGCTCGCGACCGGTGGATCGGCAGTGGCAGCGTTAACGACGTTAACCAACTGGGGAGTGACGGATCTGCGTCTGCTGTCACTGATCGCGGCTCCGGAAGGAGTCGAGGAGGTGCAGGGGCGATTCCCGGACGTGGCGATCACCGTGTGCGTGATTGACGAGTGCCTCAACGAACAGAAATTTATTGTGCCAGGCCTGGGAGATGCGGGTGATCGTATCTTCAATACGCAAGGGTCCGACTAGTCGACGGTTAACAGGGTGAATCAAGATGACGCAACGTCTGATCAGCTTTGGCGGTTTGTTTGTGCTGATGGGGCTGGCCTGGTTGATGAGTTCCAGCCGCAAGCGCATCAACCTTCGCCTGGTCGTGGGCGGGCTCTTGCTGCAGTTCTTGCTGGCGCTGGTTATCTTGCGGACGCCACCCGGGCAATGGTTGTTCTCGGGGATCGGAGTGGCATTTGATCATTTTATCGGGTTCGTTGATCATGGTGGGGCTTTTGTTTTTGGTGACGCTGCCACGCAACAGGCGGTTGGTGAGGGGAAACCTCTTCCCGACGATTCTCCACTGGTGAGGTTCTATTTTGCCCTGCGGGTGTTGCCAACGATAATCGTCTTCGCCTCGCTCATGGCAATCCTTTATTACTTTGGCATTATGCAATTGGTCGTCAATACGCTGGCCCGTCTCATGCAGGTTACGTTAAAGACATCAGGAGCCGAGAGCTTGGCCGCAGCTGCCAATGTGTTTGTGGGGCATACAGAAGCCCCCCTCGTGGTCCGCCCCTATATCAACGGGATGACGATGTCGGAGTTGAATGCCATGATGGTGGGCGGTTTTGCCACGATTACCGGTGGCTTGCTGGCCGCTTATGCCGGCATGGGCATCAGTGCCGGACACCTGGTGACGGCCTCGGTGATCTCGGCTCCGGCGGCATTGTTAATCGCCAAGATCATGCAGCCTGAAGTGGACGTTCCGCAAACGTCCGGCAATACCGCGGTCGACATCCCACGGCAGGGGGTTAACGTGATCGAGGCTGCTGCGATCGGTGCCTCCGATGGTATGAAACTGGCGGCCAACGTCGCGGTTATGTTGATTGCCTTCCTGGCACTGATCGCGATGGTCAACGCAGGAATCGGTTGGGTTGGCTCGTGGTTCGACCAGGCATGGAGTCTCGAGGTGGCGTTGGGAGTGCTTTTTTCGCCGATTGCCTGGGTCATGGGAATTCCCTGGCACGAGTGTCATCATGCGGGTGAGTTGTTGGGTTTGAAAATCGTCACCAACGAATTTATCGCCTACGATCGGCTGGGACAGTGGATCAAGGAAGGTTCCGATATCCAACTGAGTCAGCGAACCCAGTACATCATGATCTATGCGCTTTCCGGGTTCTCGAACTTCGGGGCTATCGGAATCCAGCTTGGTGGTATCGGAGGATTGGCGCCGGATCGGCGTTCCGACCTGGCCAAGCTTGGCTTGCGAGCCATGATCGGTGGCGCCCTGGCTTGCTGCATGACGGCCTGTATCGCAGGCGTCTTGCTAGGGGACTAGCGTGTCCCGAAAACGGCTCAGGGAGTCGGCCCGCCGGGTAAAAGATCTGCTAGCTCCACGGTTTGGAGGTAGCCCGCTTCGTCCGCCTGCTTGTCGACATCGACCAGCAAGACCGTGAGCTGGGGACAGAATTCAAGCAGTACCTGGCGGCAGGCGCCGCAAGGCAAGACGCCACCGGAACTGGCGATGGCGATGGCCTGGAAGTCGCGGTGCCCAGCGGCGACCGCATTTCCCAGTGCCACGCGTTCGGCGCAATTGGTGAGCCCGTAGGAACGGTTTTCCAGGTTGCAGCCGGGGAAAATATGGCCCTTGGCTGTTTGGATCGCTGCCCCCACCATGAATTGCGAGTAGGGTGCATGTGCCTGCGAACGGGCTTCCAGGGCGGCCTGGCAAAGTGGTTCGGAAAGATGGCTGGACATATTCTAACGCTCCGGTGAACAGGGGATATGCGCGAGGATCAACTCGTTGGGTAAAACGGGTTCCGGCTCGATGGTGATCGCTTCGACTACCATGCGGGAAACTGCCTCTCGCTCTGGTTCGCGGGAAAATACGCGAGCCAGTAGTTGATCGGGTTCGACCAGGTCACCCACTCGCACGTGCATTTCCAGTCCGACGCCGCGGTCAATCGAGGCGTTCATCGTTCGTCGTCCACCGCCCAGTTCAATGATGGCCTGGCCGAGTTGTTCGGAATTAATGGTTGCCACGTATCCGCCGTGGGGAACCTGCAGAGCACTGGCCGCGGCCAGCGGTCGGTCGGCGTCGGGGTCACCACCCTGGGCGCGGGTCATTTCCAGGAATTTTTCATAAGCCCGGCCCGTGTCAAGGTGCTCGGAAAGCGTCGCCTTCGCATCTTCCTGGTTGGCCACGGCTCCACTTGTGATTAGTAACTCGGTGGCGAATGTGAGAGCCAGCTGCTTGAGGTCTTCCGGACCCTCGCCCTGTAGCAAATCCATCGCTTCCTGGACCTCCAGGGCATTGCCGATCATGCGACCCACCGGTTGATTCATGTCGGTCAGGAAAGCGGACGTATTGAGACCCATGCGCTGGCCTGTGGTAACCAGTGATTCTGCCAGACTGCGTCCTTGGTCGATGGTTTTCATGAAGGTTCCATTGCCGCATTTGACGTCCAGGACCAGGGAGTCCAGGTTTTCAGCCAGCTTCTTGCTCATGATACTGGCCGTGATCAGGGGAATGGAAGCGATCGTTGAAGTTACGTCACGCAGGGCGTACAGTTTTTTGTCAGCGGGTGCCAGTTCCTCGCTGGCACCGGTAATGACGCAGCCCACGGAATCGGTCACCCGTTGTAGCTCTGCCAGGTCCAGATCCGTGCGGAAACCGGGAATGGACTCCAGCTTGTCCAGAGTCCCACCGGTGATGCCAAGCCCGCGACCGGAAAGCATGGGGACCTGGCAGCCACAGCATGCCAGCAGGGGAGCCAGGACCAGGGAGACCTTGTCACCAATGCCGCCGGTGGAGTGTTTGTCAACACGGACGGTATTGTCAGGAGGCCAAATAAGAGTGGTTCCCGAGTTGAGCATGCACTCGGTCAGGCAAGCGGTTTCGTTCTCGGTCATGCCCCGGCAGTAAATGGCCATGGCCATGGCTGCCATCTGGTAATCGGCAATCGCGCCGCTGGCAAACCCCGTGACGAAGCTTTCGATTTCCTGCGCGGAAAGTTCCAGTCCGTCTCGCTTGTGTGCAATGATCAGGGCGGGATTGGTGTGCATAAATGTTTTGCCCGCTATCGGCCCAGGGGCTTCGACGAGAATTTGCTGCAATGGACAGAAAATCTTTGCCAGCTGCCTGTCAGCCCAGTTCCGGAATCGGTCGACCAGCGGCTGTCACGATGGGAACCGGGCGGCCCTGGGGATTCACCCAGTGACTGTTCAGATCCACGTCGAGGTGACGGAACGTCGTGGCAGCAATGTCCTGGGGACGGACGATGTCGCTGGCGGGACTTCCACCGCGGGAATCCGTACTACCGATCACCTGTCCATGTGACAGGCCTCCGCCAGCCATCACCATGGACATCACGTTGGTCCAGTGATCGCGGCCCAGTTCCTTGTTGATGACCGGGGATCGGCCAAATTCGCCCATCATCATGACCAGTGTTTGATCGAGCAAGCCGCGCTGTTCCAGGTCGGTGATCAAGGCGTGAAGCGTTCGGTCGACGCGGGGCAGGAGAGGCTTGAGCCCCTTTTCAATACCTCCCCAGCGGACGTTGTCTCCGTGATGATCGAAGTAGCCCCAGGCACCGCTGACCAGTACAAAAGTAACTCCTGATTCCACCAGGCGACGGGCAAGCAATGCTTTTTCGCCGATGCTTTCACGTCCGTAGGCCTCACGGGTGGCGTCCGATTCCCGGGAGATGTCGAAGGCCTCCTGGACCTTGCCGGAAACGACCATTTGATAGGCTTCCCGGGTGTACTGGTCGACCTGTTGCAGTGTTGTGTTTTGGTCCAATTGCTGTTGGAGTTGCTGGAATTGTTCACGCAGTTTTGCACGATCCTGTAGTCGGGGAGCCTGGATGCCCTTGGGTAACGCGAACTTGCCTGCCAACTCGGCTCCCTTGACCGGGGCGTGCTGCCGGCCCATGTGCCCTGCTTCCCAGACGTCGGAGGTCCAGCTGTTTGCCAGGCCCACGAAGCCCGGGAAAACCGGATCGTTGGAACCACGAAACTTGGCGGCGACCGAACCCATCGAAGGGTATCCGCCGCCATCGCGGCCATCGTTGGTGCGACGCGCGTACGGATTGCCAGCCTGCATCGTGATCGGGGTATGGTTGCTGGCGCTGCAGTCAACCGAGCGGATGATGGAAAGCTTGTCAGCGATGGATGCCTGCAGCGGCAGATGCTCGGAAAATCGCACACCGGTCAACTGTGTAGGGATAGTTCCGAAGGGGCCGCGAATTTCCTGCGGTGCTGATGGCTTGGGATCCCACATGTCCAGGTGGCTAGGGCCTCCCGACAGCCAGAACAGGATCACGGCCTTGCGCTCCTTGCCAGTGCGAATTTTCGGCGTGGCGGCAGAACTGGGTGCGCCAAGAAAATGATTCAATGCCAGGCCGCCACATCCCGCCAGGCCAGCCTGCAGAAACCAACGACGTGACCCAACGGTAATTGGACTCGGGGTGTTATTGGGAAGTTGCATAGACATGGCCGTGATTCCATCAGTGGCAGGAATGGTGAAAGCGTTTAAGG
>JAYGDH010000447.1:0-2758 GCA_046583055.1 Pirellulaceae bacterium
TGCGCGGAGAGGTCAAAGCGTTCGGCAGAGCCTGCCTCGTGACTGCCGTTGGCGACCGTTGCCAGCCCCGGTTCTCCGGGCGGGCAGTTGGCCGCGGCCACGCGGATGCCGTTCAGGTAAGCAGCAAAACCGTCGTCATAGTCGACCTGCAGGATCAGGGACTCGGAGTAGAGAGGATTGTCGAGGGTGAACTCGCGTCGCAGCAGGACGGCTGTGGTACGGAAGGGCAACTCGGTGGCATCATCCTCATCCCCGTAACCAAAGCCGGCCGGGCCGACGGCAAAATCGTTGTCATCAAAGTCGACGGCGGTCCAGCCGTTGGGGCCGTTCTGATTTTCCTCTGCGGGTTGTCCCTTGTTGGTGCCAGCCAGGTATTTCCATTCGGCCCCCGCTTCGATCAGCTTGCGCTGGAAGGAGAGCGCGGCGGCCGATGTTGCCAGCGCCTCGGGGGCCAACGCTGTCCGGTCCAAGCCTGACATCCAGACCAGATAAAAACCACCGGCTGGCATCCGCGTTTGGGGGAAGGCCCACTTGTCGGGAACCTGCAGGTCGTCGGTCAAGCGATAACCGTCGAGTCGCAGCGTGTTGGTTCCCGCGTTGTAGACTTCAATCCAGTCGCTAGTTTCGCCCGTATCGTCGCGACGGTTGGCGCGATTTGAAGCGAGCAGTTCGTTGAGACGCAAGTCTTCATTGGTCGAGGGATCGTTGGCCTTGGTGTCAGCCGTTTCGACCGGGGATGCTGGTGCTGCCAGCTTGTTACTTGTGACGGGCTGCTCTTCAGCCCCACAGCCAACCACCGTTGCGATGATCAGCAACGGCAGCAGTCGTTTTACGAACGTTTCCTGCAAACTATCTTGATACATGGATACTATTTTCCTCGTAACGTGCGGCCCAATGCAAGTGGTTAGCTCGAACTAGCCAAAGAATTACGTGCTTCACGGAAGGCCGGTTTTGGTGAAAAGCCCCTGGCCCGAGATTTCCTTACTACACCCAGCAGATCTTATTATGGACATGCCTTAGCCCTGTTCCCGCTGCTGGTCATCTCGGTTGGGGGCAGTGGCCTGGACCTTGCATTTGCAGGGGGAGGCTTCAACGAGATTCGCCGGCGGCGCAACCAGCCTGTGCCCAGGCCGTGATGGTCATGCCATGATCTTCCGGTTTCCTAGCGGGCACCCAGGGTGAACGCCAGCGTGATGATCACGCCCAGGATCGCCAGCACAGCTGTTCCACAGCCAGATCCTCTACCCGATTTCGAAGCCAATCGGTAATCAGACAGCTTGTAATCACCGGGCTGGATGTCATCCGGATCGCCGGCCTCCGCAACAACGGAGATGGAAATCAGAGGCTGGCTGGTACTTGAGGAAAGCCAGAAAACCTCGACCTCCGAAGGCACGGAACTCTCTGGAATGGGTTGGCCAATGGGTGCCAACTCCGATTTCGAGAAGATGGTAATTTCCATGACGCCGTCCAGGTCACCGAACGCCGTGACATCCAGGAGCTTCTTTTTCCCGGGCATCCGGAGTCGCAGGTTCTCGATGACTTCCTGGTCAGGCACCGGTTCGCTAAAGGCAATCTGGAAATCAATGTTCCCGCCGAATTCACCGCTGGTGTAAAGGACGCAGTCGTTGAACTGCATTTCCACGGGATTACCCTCGACCTGGATCGTTACTTGCATGAACCTCTTCCTTTGCCAAGTGCTTCCCGTGGCGATGAACTGCCATTAAGAAATATCAGTCTGTTTGCTTGTCGCCAGTAAATCTAGCTGACTGCGGCGGTTTCGACTAGGCCTGACCAGGCCTGGTCGCTGTTCGGGATAGTTTTTCGATGACAACCAAGCAGCAGGGTCAAAGCAGTTGCCGTTGAAAAAGACGTAGACACCCGGCAGTGGTCCTGGCCGACAGATTCTACAGCCCTGTTGATCATGGGTTACAGGTGCATCGTACGCGTGGATTATTTCATGACGCGGATCCAGTCGATGGCAATCGTTGTCCCTTGTTTGCCGGAAAAATCCAGCTTCATGCTATTGACGGTACCGGTCCAGGAATTGTCCGTGAGCGGCAGCCGGTAGTCGGCGTAGTCCTTGCCGGCAGCCACACGGGTTTTCCCCAGATTCTTGCCATTGGCGGAAACATTGAGCTGTGTATCGTCGCTGCTACGCATCCGAATCACCAGCGAACCCTGGTTCCTGCCGGTATCCAGCTTGAGGCCCTTGCGAACCAGTGAGGCCTTGCCACTGAGCAGGTCAAAATCCAGGTACCCCTGGTAGCCGGCAATGTTGGTAATCTCTCCCTGCCCTTGCCAGCCCTCGGTTTGCCAGCCGCCACAGTCGAATGTAAAGAGGAGCTTGCCATCTGCCGGGTCGCGCTGGTTCACCTTTTCCCAGGTGTCGGACAGTCCGTCACCGTCGTTGTCCTGGCGAATGCGTTCGTACTGGTAGTTGACGCCCGTTCCCCATTTTTTTTCTTCGCCGTTCATGGCCAGCTCTGCGTCCGGTTCATCCACGGCTCCCAGGTCACCTTTTGCCAGCCAGCCTTCCAGGAGGGTACGATGTTCCTTGAGAACGGTTGCGAATTTTGGATCCTTGGCCAGGTTGTTGACCTGGGCTGGATCTTTTACCACGTCATACAGTTCCTCGGCCGGTCGTTCACCAAAATAAATTTCTGCCAACTTGGGAGCGAGGGTGCCCGCGGCGTAGGCTTCTCTGAGTGAGCTCAGGAAGGGGCGGTTGTCCCGGTACTGTGGCTGCAGGAAGACGCGG
>JAYGDH010000047.1:0-2786 GCA_046583055.1 Pirellulaceae bacterium
CTCTTTTCATAATCTACCCTCGTCACGTTAAGTTTACGAAACACATCGTAACAAATTTCACAACTTACCTGAACCAGAATGAGGGTTTCCAGGTAATACGCCAGTTCTCGTCTCCCGGAAAACATCGGCAGGCCAGCAAGGTTTCTCGAGCATCCATTTAGCCTTCCATGGTTTTCCCGGGACAGGCCCCCATTCTGCCATAAAAGATCTCCCGGTTGATTGCAACGGCTTACCAATCAGTAATAATAAAACCACTTACCGTGAACCACTTAATCGTATTAGCAACCCTTCCAAGGAGTTCGACATGTTCAAGAGAATCAGCTTCATCGGTCTCGCGGTCATGGCACTTTGCCTGCTCAACACCCCTGCCCAGGCGCTGGATCTAACCAGCAGCCTCAAGAGTGGCACCGTGGAATTAACTTCTGCCGGCCCGATCGGCTTTGGACCCCAGGGAATTCTATTCGTCGGTGACACCAAGGCAGCCCAGATCTGCGCGATCGACACCGGGGACACCAAGGGCGACCCGGAAAAGGCCAGCATCAACATCAAGGGACTGAACCAGGTGATTGCCGCCCTGCTCGGCACCGAGGCTGCCGATGTCATGATCAATGATCTTGCTGTCAATCCAGCCAGTGGCAACACCTACATATCTGCCTCTTCGAGCCGAGGTCCGGATGCCAAGCCGGCCCTGTTCCGCATCAGCACGGCTGGCAAGGTTTCAGTTATCTCGCTCAAGAACGTGAAGCACGCCACGGCCAAGCTCCCCAATCCACCGGCACCAGGTGGCACTGGACGGCGCAACCTGCGCAGCCAATCGATTACAGACCTGGCCTACATCGATGGACGCGTGATTGTGGCCGGTCTCTCCAACGAGGAGTTCGCTTCCAACCTGCGAGCTATCCCGTTTCCCTTCAGCAAGGTCGACACTGGTACCGCGATTGAAATTTTCCATGGAGCTCACGGACGATTCGAAACCCGTTCTCCGATTCGCACGTTCACCTCGTACCTGATCGACAAGAAACCGCACCTGCTGGCTGCCTACACCTGCACACCGCTGGTTAAATTTCCCCTCAGCAAACTCAAGGCGGGCAGCAAGGTCCAGGGAACCACCATTGCTGAACTGGGTAATCGCAACCGTCCGTTGGACATGTTCGTCTATACGAAGCAAGGCAAAGATTACATCCTGATGGCCAACAGCAGTCGTGGTGTCATGAAAATCACGACCGATAACCTTGCCACTCAAGAGCCGATCACCAAGCGTGTCGAAGGCGGCAAGCCGAAAGGCCAGGCATACGATACGATCGAACGTTTGAAGGGAATCGTGCAACTGGATCGCCTGAATTCCTCGCATGCAATCGTCCTGGTTGAAGGTGACGGTGGTACTATCGATCTCAGCACGGTCGAACTACCGTAGCCAACGGAGCGCGATCCAATCGCGCCCCCGAAGGATAGCCATGGCTTACCACCCGCCAATCCCTGGCGTGGCACGCATCCCAAGCGGTGCGTGCCACGCTCTTTTCTCGAAGAGCGTCGGATTTACCCTGATCCTGGCCTGCTCCTTGGCGTGCGCCCGGCAGCCAGGTAAAACCATCGCACCCGCAGTACGGATCATCCGCGCGGGGACGGCAACTGCCCCTCGGTTTGAAGTACTGGGCCTGCCGATGATACATCTGAAGTCACTTCGAACACGCGACTGGGAACGCGAAGACTGGGGCCAGCTATTTGCGGTTCATGTCCATCGCAAATCTTCCCGACCGCTACCAGCGATCTACGGAGATTACAGCGTGGTGGCAAAGCGCCTGGTATTTGAACCTGCCTTTCCCCTGAAACTGGGCTTAACGTATCGCGCTCACTTTCAACCCCAGGCCCTGGGGACAGTGACTTCTGGTCTTCCCCGGCTTGAACAACTGTTCACGTTACCAACCGACCCGTCCAGGCCCACCACCTCGGTGGTCCAGGTCTATCCGTCCGGGCCGATCCTGCCGGAAAACCAACTAAAATTCTACATCCACTTTTCACAACCCATGAGTCGAGGCGAGGCTTACCGCCGTATACACCTGGTCGATCACGCCGGAAAAACGATCCCTTTTCCATTCCTGGAACTGGCGGAAGAACTCTGGGATCCGTACGGAACGCGCTTCACGCTGCTGTTTGACCCCGGACGCATCAAACGTGGACTGAAGCCACGCGAGGAAGTTGGGCCGGCGTTACTGGAAGGAGGCGCCTACACGCTCCTGATCGACCGTGCCTGGCGTGACGCCAGTGGCCGATCCTTGAAAGTTGCCTTCACCAAGAAGTTCAAGGTTTCGGCACCGGACGATGAGCAGCCGGATCCGCAACAGTGGAAACTTAGCAGGCCAGTTGCGAACAGCCGCGCTCCCTTGCAGGTACATTTCAACGAGCCCCTGGACCATGCCATGCTCCACCGGGTCCTGGGCATCCTGGGCAGCAACGGGAACGCGGTGACCGGTACCATCACGGTGGATCAGCAGGAAACACGCTGGTCCTTTCAGCCGTCAAGGCCCTGGCAACCAGGCGATTACCAACTGGTCGTCAACAGTGAACTGGAAGATCGTTCTGGAAACAGCATTGGGCGGAGATTCGAGATCGATGTCTTCCGGAAGGTTGATAAACAGATTACTCGCAGGACCATCCAGCTGCCATTTTCCGTGGCTCGCTAGACAAACGGGCTCAGGCACAGATATCGGTAATCACGCGGCCGTGCACATCGGTCAGGCTCTCCTGGCGACCCTGGTGAAAGTAGGTCAGTCGTTCGTGATCGAGCC
>JAYGDH010000169.1:0-4023 GCA_046583055.1 Pirellulaceae bacterium
AGACGGGCCGCCCGGTGAGCGAGCAGGCCATGAACCCCTTGCCGCGCTGATCGGCCGGCCAGGCCTTGGACCCGAACGTTGCCCACGGTGAGAGTAGCTTACCGTCCTTGATGGTCCAGCCGAGAGGAAGCTGGGTAGCAAAACGCGCATCGTTCAGGTTGCCGTCGTTTAGCTGCTCGATCCGGGTGGCTCGTAATTGACCGCGGCTACTGGCCGCCGCCACCAGGCAAGGCTTTCCCTCGGGGAACGTTGGCGGCGCTTTTTGACGGACCGAGTAGAAGAGCGTGATCGGTTTTCCCTTGGGGGTGGTGCCTCGCATCGTGCCGGTCACCTGGATCGTCAGGCGAAAGTTGTAAATAGGAGGAAATGATCGCGCCACGGGCCCGGCCCGGACGGCTGTCAACTTTCCCTGGAATACATGCTCCGATTGGCCCCAGTTGGAAATGGCCTCGTCCGACAGGTTGTCGTAGTTGACGGCGTCCTGGCCGAGGGCAGGGACGGCCAGCAGCAGGCCAAGGGTTGCTGCCAGCGAGGCCAGGAGAAAACAGCTAAAGTGTCGTTGCATTGAAGTGATCCTTCTTGGGTGTGTAGGGTCGCATTGGTTGCGGTTGTTACGATCTGTGAGTGGGCCACTTGAGGGTTCAGCTCTGTTTGAGCGAAACGGATTCCTTCGGCTGAGTGGGCGTGGATGGTGCCTTGATGACAAGAGGGCAGTATACCGCTGATCGTGAATAAGACAAAACCGGGTGCTCGGGTGGGTATGGGGAAATTGCAGGGCGCCGCATCAGGAACCGGTGGAGAGTAAGTTTAGGCAGTCAGATTGAAAAGCAAATCCATGGTGTCATACTTAACAGGTGCCCGGATCGCACGCATGGTCGGCCAGGGGCGGCATTACTCGAGTACATAGAAAGGTTGAAGATGAACAGGCAGCAAATCACGCGACGGAAGTTACTCAAGGGCTCGGCTGCGTCCGCTTTTGCCTTTTCTTACGTGCCACAACGGGTTTGGGGTGCCAATGAAAGGGTGCGTTTAGGATGTATCGGGATCGGCGGCAAGGGGGCTAGTGACGTCGCGGACCTGGCGGCGGCCGGGGCGGACATCGTGGCCCTGTGCGATGTGGACGACAACCGTCGGGTTCGAAAGCGTAAGGACGCTCGGGAAACCTTTCCCGCTGCTAGTTTTGAGCGCGATTTCCGAGTCATGTTGGAGAAGAATGAAAAACGGCTGGATGCGGTGACCGTGTCGACACCGGATCACACGCATTGTCATGCGGCGGTGACGGCGATGCGAATGAGTAAACATGTTTATTGTCAGAAACCGTTGAGCTATTCGATCGCGGAAGCACGCTTGATGACGGAGACGGCAAAAAAGTACAAGGTGGCCACGCAGATGGGCAACCAGGCCCACGCGGGTGAACCGATTCGGCGTGCCGTGGAATGGATTCGGGCGGGTGTTATTGGGAAGGTGCAGGAGGTACATGCCTGGACGAATCGGCCGATTTGGCCGCAGGGTCTGGCGGCACGACCCAAGGCCGAAGCAGTACCGGCAGGCCTGGACTGGGACCTGTGGTTGGGTCCGGCTGGTAGCACCGCCTACAGCAGCGCCTATTGTCCGTTCAGTTGGCGCGGTTGGTGGGATTTCGGTACCGGGGCACTCGGCGACATGGGTTGCCATATCATGGATATGCCGTACTGGGCACTGGATCTCGGTTACCCAACCAGGGTATCGGCCAGGTCGAAGGGGAACACCCTACATTCCGGGCCGACGGCGGCAGTGGTCACCTATGAGTTTGCGGCGGGTAAGAACCATCATGACCTGAAGTTCAACTGGTACGATGGGGATAATATGCCAGCCGCAACGGTCCTGTCCGGTGCTGGCGTGGCACCAAACCAGGTGGCCAAGAAGTTTGACCTGGTCATGATTGGCGACGCAGGCAAGATGTTTTTCAAGCGAACCAGCACGGACTGGGTAATCACGCCGGAGTCGCGGGGCAAGGAGTTTAAGGCGCCGGCACCCACGATTCCGCGAGTGGCCAATGAAGACGTTGAGTGGCTTACCGCCTGCCAGGGCGGTCCGGCAGCGCTCTCGAACTTTTCTCGCTCGGGTCCCTTTACCGAGGTCGTGCTGTTGGGGAACCTGGCCATTCGTGCCGGTAAGCCACTGCAATGGGACGGAGAAAACATGAGGGCCACGAATTGTCCCGAAGCGGCTCAATATGTAAGTCGCGATTATCGTAAGGGCTGGGAACTCAAGTGATAAGGTCGTGACCCCGGCTGGGCCGTTCTTCTTAACGCTGACGTATGCCGAGGACGGGCAAGATGATAGCTGTCTTAAAACTCTGGTTTGGCTTGAAGTCAGATGTGTCGCAACGCGCCTACGTGGTGAGTGGTCTCGGCCTGATGTTGCTAAAGTACGCGACGGAAGCGGGTGCCGTCTTTTGGTTCACGCGACGTGTACTTTGGCCTCAGGTGTTCTTTAACCCAATCATGACGATGCGGCAGGAGATGCTGGGTCCACCGGCGCCAGCGTGGTTGCAATGGGCTATCATTATCTGGACGCTGCCGTTTCTCTGGATTGCGGTAAGCATGAGTGTGCGGCGGGCTGCCAACGCAGGAAAAAGTGCGATGGTCGGCCTGGGAGTATTGATCCCCTTCATGAACTACCTGGTGATGATTCGCCTGGCAGTCGTGCCCAGCAGCGAGGAATGCTCGTGGTCGGACGCCTGGTCGGAACCAGGGTCGCAGACGGCGGTTCTGGATCATATTCTCGTCAGCGCTCTGAAGGGAATCGCGGCGGCAGTGGTGATTGCCCTGGCGATGGTCATCCTGGGCGCCTACGTCTTCGGTAGTTACGGAATCAGCCTGTTCCTGGGGACACCAGTGTTGATGGGCGTGACCAGCGCATTTCTATACAACCGACCGACTCGGCGCGGGTTGGGCGGGACCCTGGTGGTTGGCCAGGTATCCGTGGTGCTGGGGGCGTTCGCTCTGTTGCTTTTCGCATTTGAGGGAATTATCTGCCTGGTGATGTTGGCATGGATGGCCAGTGGGATGGCGCTGCTGGGTAGCCTGGTTGGGTATTCGATGTGTGTTTTTAGGCCTGCCAGTGCCGGCAGCATGGTGCTGTTGGCGGTGGCGCTGCCGTTGGCGCTGGGCGCCGAATCGTTACATCGCCCGACGCCTCTGTATGAGGTACGTACGGCCGTGGTGATCGACGCACCACCGGAAGCTGTCTGGCCGCACGTGATTGGTTTTTCTGAACTCCCGGAACCCTCCCAGTGGTTTTTCCGACTGGGTATCGCCTACCCGAAACGGGCGACGATCGATGGTTCCGGCGTGGGGGCTGTGCGGCGGTGTGAGTTTTCCACGGGTGACTTTGTGGAACCTATTACCGCTTGGGAACCACCGCTGCGGCTGGCTTTCGACGTCCAATCACAGCCACCGCCGATGCATGAGCTGAGCCCCTACCGACATGTTCATCCACCCCATCTCGATGGTTATCTGCGCAGCAAGCGGGGCGAATTTCGTCTGGTCCCCTTGCCGGGCGGGCGAACCCGTCTGGAGGGGAGCACCTGGTACGAACTGGAACTCTATCCGCAGGATTACTGGACGCTCTGGTCAGACGGATGCATCCATCTTATCCACGGACGGGTGCTGGATCATATCAAGAGCCTGGCGGAAAGAGACGTGCGGTCGCCAGCAGCGCAAAAAGGACGGCCAGCGCCTCGGTAGAGAGGCCGGCCGTCTAGAGAGCTTGTGGTGGACGTCGTCTTACTTGACAAGCTCGTCCAGTCGATCCTCGTATTCTTCCCTGGAAAAAGCGCCGATCAGCGGTTTGCCCTGCACCTTGCCATCCTTGAGGAAAACTACGGTGGGAATGCCTTCCACGCCGTACTTGTCAGCAATGTCGGCTTCCTTGTCTACGTCTACCTTGATGACGACCGCCCGGCCGTCGTACTTTTCCGCCAGTTCATCCATGACAGGGGAAAGTGCTTTGCAAGGAGGTCACCAATCGGCGTAAAAA
>JAYGDH010000181.1:0-13225 GCA_046583055.1 Pirellulaceae bacterium
CGCGGGTTGAATCCATCAGGCCGCCCGCTGACCGAAGAGGATAAAAGACGCATGCAGAATGACAAGCTCCGGGAAAAGAATCAGCAGAAGAATGACGAGCTCCGAAAAATTCAAGGTCAGATCCACCGACGCTCGTTTTCAGATCCCAGGCTAGGTAATCCTGGTCGTGGGCAGGTCAATCGTGGTGGTTCGCAAGCCAAGCCCGGAAGTTCGCAGGGTAATCGTGGCGGTTCACAGGGTAATCGCGGCGGTTTACAGGGTAATCGCGGCGGCTCGCAGGGTAATAGTGGCGGCTCGCAACCACGGCCTGGCCAACGGTGACTTTCAGCGGTCCTGGCGGACCCGGTAATTGCCGCGATTGCAGCTACCTGGAGAGGGCGGGTCTTCCTGGCCGGCCCTTGACTCATGTTGTAATTCTCTGGCTGCCGATATAATTACAGATTGACAGGTGTTTCCCCTTTCCATTAGCATCGTGGCGATTGTTTTGCACCAGGAGATTGTTGTCATTACAGGCCTTGCCTATTCCCGATGAGACGCCCCACGGTCCGGCAATGGTGATAATATCGAGGTGGTGTTCCAGAATAAATCACGGCGGGCGGTGAAGCTGGTCTGGGTCGGCTACGACGGCAAGTTGAAAGTCTACGGGGAGATCGCTGCGGGTGGCATGCGAGTGCAGAACTCGTATTCCAACAATTGCTGGCTCATCACCGATAAGGCCGACGAGCCGATCGGTTACTTCATCTGTGGTGCCGAGCGTGCGCTGGCCATCATTGCCCAGTAGCCTGGCAGTGCGTTAAGATGGGTGCCAGCTAGTGGTCCCCTGCCCTGTCGAGGATTTGGTCTGATGAGAATATTGACGCAAGTTGTGCTGGTCGTTTTGCTGGTTGGACAGGCTGCGACGACCCAGGCTGCCAAGCCAAATGTTCTCTTGATCTGTGTCGATGACCTGCGGCCGGAACTGGCTTGTTTTGGTGTCGACTATATCAAGTCGCCTCATATTGATCAGTTGGCCGCCGCGGGTCGTTCCTTTCGCAGGCATTATGTCCAGGCGCCGACCTGTGGGGCTTCCCGGTACACGCTGCTCACGGGGCTCTATGGACCGGCCAGTAACGGCGCCCTCTTTCAGCGCGCCAGCCGCATCAAGAAAAATCCTCAAGATGTTCCGGCCAGTATGCCTGCCTGGTTTCGACAGCATGGATATGCCACCGTTTCGGTTGGCAAGGTCTCTCATCAACCGGGCGGTCGTGGTGGTCCAGACTGGAATGATTCGAAACAGCCAGAAATGCCGAACTCCTGGGATCGGCACCTGCTGCCCGCTGGCCCGTGGCAGCATCCGCGAGGCTGGATGCATGGCCTGGCCAATGGGGAAATCCGCATCAATGCCGGCAAGATGGATGTCCTGCAGGCAACCGCCGGCCCCGATTCGATCTATCCCGACGGACAGGCGATCCCGGAAGCCTTGAAACAGCTTGAGCAGTTGGCAGGCGACGAAAAGAAACCGTTTTTCCTGGCGGTGGGCATCCTCCGCCCTCACCTGCCCTTCGGTGCTCCACGAAAGTACCACGATATTTACAAGGGCCTGCAGTTGCCGGCCACGCCGCATCCTGGCAAGCCAAAAGGGAAAACGACCTGGCACGGTTCCGGGGAATTCATGAAGTACAACCGTTGGAAACGGAATCCGAACCAGGATGCGGAGTTCGCCCTTGACGTCCGTCGGGCCTACGCCGCCTGTGTCAGCTATGCCGATGCCCAGGTAGGACGTGTGATGGCCAAACTGCAGGAGACGGGCCAGGCGGATAATACGATCGTTATTCTGTGGGGTGATCACGGTTGGCACCTGGGTGAACATGCGATCTGGGGCAAGCATGCCCTCTTCGAGGAGTCGCTCCGATCCCCTCTGATCATTCGTTACCCGGGGATCCCGCAGGGCGGTGCCTCGACCCAGGCCATGGTGGAGACGCTGGACGTCTTTCCCACGCTTTGCGACCTGGCCGGGCTACCGAAACCTGGCTACCTGCAGGGGGTCTCGCTACTGCCGCTACTCAAGGATCCGTCTGGCAAGGGGCACGTGGCGATCGCTTACAGGAGCAAGGCCCAGACGATTCGCACAGAGACTCACCGCCTGATCGTGCATCGCGATGGGTTTGCAGAACTCTATGGCCACACGACCAGCGCGGGCGAGACGAAGAACGTGGCGGAAGGTAACCCGGGGCTGGTCGAAGAGCTGGGGCAGCAATTAAAGAAACGACTTGGCCAGTAACCATCAGCCCCTTGCCCGGCGGTGGTACACCAGGCAAGGAGCCGGGGGGCTGTTACAGGGATCCCAGTTCCTTGCGAAACTGGTCCAGGTATTTCCTGTAGGGTGTCGCATTGTAGGGATTCTTTTTCTTCTCTATCGAGATCGCTTGAATTGCATCAATCTCGGGAAGGGATCTCTTGATGATCTCGGCCACGGCGGTATAGACACTTCCCTTGTCCAGGTGCTCCGCACGCATGTCGTGTTCGTACTTCTTGCCGGCCGGCATGATGCCGGCATGCCCACAACCGAGGCAGAGATATACAGACACCGTGTGGTCGCCTTTCTCGAATTCCAGCCGAATTCCATAACGGATTTCGCATAAGTACCGGGCACCCCATTCATAGTTTTCATGCTTGCTCAGCAGGCGGGAGAGTTTTTCCTGGTCCTCTGCCTTCAGGGTAAAGGGATGTTTGCGGTCATGAAGTACCTTGAGGGAGTCCGTTGCGTTGTCGAGGGGCAAGAGGTATCCGGTTACTTTGTCCGGGTGGCGGACCGTATCCAGGTTCTTGGATCCTGCAAACAGGTGGGCCAGTTGCTTCTGGGGCTGTTGGATGGCCTGTTCCAGGATCTGGATCTGTTTCAGGAGATTCCTCTTCTGGATGTTCTTGAACTGTGCATTATCCGTGGGTTCACATCCAGTGAGGTTATGGTCACTGCAAAACAGGAGAGTCGCTACGAAAAAACAACATGCTAGCCTGACATGAAACATTGGCACCGGTTCCTTTCTCTCTGCCCCTGCCAAATTGGACGTAGGTGTGGCTGCTGGAGTTCCCGGGAATCAATAAAACAGCCTTCCGACGCGGTTTTTTGAGGGTCAACGAGGTCCTTAAGAAATGATAAAAGCCACTTGTTAGGGCCAATGTCAGTCCCGGGGCGTGGCTCGAAAGACGACCCGGTACGGTCGTGATGGATCGCATGTTGCCGGGCGAGGCACCAGGATAAAGTCATCGGTGATCACCGGCTGGAGGTCCTGGCCCTCGAGGATGTTCACTTTCGTGATGCGGTGATCCAGGAAGGCCACGAAGGGACGCCCGCCACGCTGTGAGCCATTCTTGTTGACGGTATCAAAGCTGGTGTCTCCCTGGTTCGGGGTGATCGTGAACGTGTAGACGTCCTGGTCGACGGTGAGCGTTTGCTGGTAAGCGAGCTTGCCAGCGGCCATCTGTGCAGACCAGGCGGGATCACCATAAAACGCCACCACGTCGCGATCAAAGGCGAGTCCGCGTTTGTCACTGGCACTGGTCCCGGGATTATTGAGGCGATGTACCAGTGCGTGGTGGTTGGCAAAAAATGCCTCGGTTAACGTGTAACGACCAGGTTGTTCGATGAAATAATCGAGCACCCCCCAGCCCTGGTATCCAAACCACGTTGGCACCATGTATCCGATCATTTGCTTGACACCCACATCATTCATCCAGGCCAGTGCCATCGAATCAGGCCCATTGATATCCCCCATCAGGCAGTTGCCGATAGGCAGGTAGACCTTGGGGTTGTCTGAGCTAATTTCGATGCGTTGTTTTTGTATGTTCTCTCCGTACATCTGGCCGGCTTTCGAGCGAAAGAACCCATTGCGATAACGAAATCCGATCATCCAGTTTCGTTGCGTTGCATGACCTGAAGTGATGAAGAGGTCGGCGCGGTACCGGTTAAGCGTATCGGCAAGAGCTGCGGTTGTGTCGTCCGGACCGCGTTGCTGTTGAGCGGCACCCCCCGGCTTTTTCCGGACCAGCTTGTTCTTGACCAGCTCGTCGTACCATAACCCTTCGGTACAACATTCCAGGGCGATCTCGGTACCAGAGGCTACCTTGCGAATCGTGAGTGGTTGCTGGTGACGAGCAATGGCCAGTGCGTTCGCAGCATCA
This sequence comes from Pirellulaceae bacterium, assembly GCA_046583055.1. Lineage (GTDB taxonomy): Bacteria > Planctomycetota > Planctomycetia > Pirellulales > Pirellulaceae > JAZADA01. The sequence continues at coordinate 4,162 of JAYGDH010000181.1, forward strand.
TAGCCTGTCAGGATTCCCCAGCGTGTGTCGGTGTACGGGTCGTTGTCGAGCTTGCCGGTCAATTGGTGTATTTTAGCGACGAATTGCGGAGTCACCTCCCCGGGGGTGGCGACGAAGCAGGTGTGTTGTGGAAATTGGTTACGCAGTGTCGGTAAAGCCTCGCTGACCTGCGCCTCGTAGGTGACGACAGTCGCCTCGTGACGGGAAACCAGCGCGTCGACAACAGGTTTCCATTCCTTCTTGTTAAGAGTAGCCCGGGAAACTACCACGGCGTAGGCGCCCGCTTCTGCCACCTGGAGGGGCGTGATCAGAACGGTAAGGGCAACGGCAACGACAAAAAGGTAAGCCTGTTTCATGTCTAGCCTCGTATGCGCGTGCCAGGGTTCGAGTGTCCCCTCCGTGAAGGAAGGAGATGGGAACGAAGTGGCTATATGTTACCACAGATTCATGCGTTCTATTTCCGTTTTTCCAGTGAACGCTTTTTCTGCTGGAAGCTGGAAAAACAACATGGTTGGTCGTGGTGCCCTGGGAAATGACAAGTTAAAATGATGCGACTGTTGGGATCCTTGCCTGGAAAGAGAGAAGAAAATGAATCGAAAGAAGATGCCATTGTTCGCGCTGGGTTTCATGGCTGGCCTGCTACTGGTTGCCACCACGCAGTTACAAGCAGCCGTCCAGCTGCAGGTCTCACCCGACCGCAAGACGGCTCTCTATGAAATGGGGGAGGCGGCCAGTTTTACCATTCGCGTGACCGACAACGGCCAGGCCGTGACGGCAGGATCACTCACGTACCTGGTCGACAACTTCCTGGACGTTCTTACCCCCAGGACCGGCGTTGCGCTGGCCGCCGACGGAGCGGTGGTCAAGGTTGAATCCAGCAAGCCCCAGTTTCTCCGCTGCCTGGTCACCTACAAGCCGCCGAGCGGGAAACCTGTGACCATCATTAGTGCGGTCGGTTTCTCGGTCAACAAGATCAAGCCGGGGTTGCCGGTGCCGGCGGACTTCGACCAGTTCTGGACCGCCCAAAAGAAGCTGCTGGCGTCGGTCAAGATGGAAGCCAGGTTGACGCCTGTCAGCCAGCAAGATACCGGACCGGAGAGTTTCGATCTGCAAGTCACGTGTGCCGGGGGAGCGCCGGTTTCGGGTTACTTTAGTCGACCGCGGAATGCAGAAGAAAAGTCCTGTCCAGCGATTCTCTGGGTTCATGGTGCTGGCGTGCGTGGCTCCTCGCTGGGAAATTCCCACATGGGCGCCCGCGAAGGGATGCTGTCACTGGATATTAACGCCCATGGTCTCCCCAATGGTAAGCCTGGCCAGTTCTATTCGGAACAGGCCCGGGGTCCGTTGGCGAATTATCGGTATGCCGGTCGCGACAGTCGCGATACGATTTACTTTCGGGGGATGTACCTGCGGATCGTGCGAGCAATTGACTTTCTCGTGGCGCAGCCACAGTGGGATGGTAAAAATGTGATCGTGATTGGGCACAGCCAGGGTGGCGGCCAGTCGTTGGTAGCCGGTGGGATCGATCCCCGCGTTACCACCATTGCGGTCGGCGTGCCGGCAATTTGTGATCACGGTGGTCGAGAATCAGGGCAAATCAATGGATGGCCCAAGATTGTTCCCTACGACGGGAAGGGGCAGGCGGACAGCAAGGTTTTACAGGCTGCTCGCTATATCGATGCAGTAAACTTTGCCAGTCGCTGCAAGGCCAGCGCAATCATGAGCGTGGGATTCGTGGATGGAGTCTGTCCACCCTCGAGCTGTTACGCGGCCTATAACCTGTTGCAGGGCGAGAAACAGGTTATTAACGAGCCTGCCATGGGGCATGCCGCACCGGCCCACATCAAGAAAGCCTTTCTGAAGTTCATCAAGGACTCACTAAAATAGTGGCGGCAGGCGCGTCGATCACGGTGGCGGAACCTGCTCGTGCCGGCCGCGGCGGTTACCTTGCCTTGGTGCCCAGCCAGTTCTTCCGCTGGCCACCGTGCAGGAACAGTTTCGAATCGCCGCTGGCCAGTATCAGGGCGACGGTGGCGTTGCCAATGGGATGCAGGCCAAGGTACTGATCGCCACCGTAGTTTCGCTTGCCACCAAAGTAGACGGCTGATCCGACCGTGTTGCGACAGAGTTCCAGGTAAGGGATCCACTGTTGCATCACCCGTTGATGAGCCTTGCTGTCGACCAGCTTGATCCCGGCCATCCCGTATATCAGCCCAATGGAAGACATGGCATGCGCATGGCGCATGCGGCCCTGGTAGGCTGCCAGGGAATTCGAGAACTGACGTGCCAGCTTGGGTTCCTTGCCGGCGACTGCCAGTGCGGCGGCCATGGCACCGGTCCGAGCAGTGATATCGGGGCTCCACGGCGCACGCGACGAATAGCCTATGCCGCCGGTCTTCTTGTCGATCGATTTGCGGATTTCTTCGAACGATCGATCCCAGGCAGCCACATCGACCTGGTAACCACATTTGGCAGCAAGGGCCCAGGCCAGGTGAGCCTGCGTGTTGATGATGACCAGCCCGCCGCCACTGTAGCCGACGATGAAATGATGCCCCATCGTGCCGTGTTCCGAGACCCGGGCGGCCAGTAAGTCGCAGCATTTGGCCAGGTCAGGCAGGACCTTCTTGTCACCGGTAGCCAAGTGGTACTCGGCTAGCAGGATCGCCGATGAGGCGGTTTGCCAACTCTTGGGACCGACCTTGGGATCTTTCGGGTTGATCGTGGCGATGCTCTTGCGCTGGATAAACCCAATCGCTCGTTCGACACTTGAGCGGTAGGCCGGTTTGTCATCAGCCAGTACCGCGAGGGCACAGAAGGCCGACATGTAAACGTCGGCGTCACCACCGACCCCCGGTCGCCAACGACCGTCTTTTTGCTGGATTCCGACCAGGTGCCTGGCAATGCCTGACAGGTAGCTTTCTCGCTTGGCGCAACGCATGGGAAAGGTCTTGGCGAAGGAGACCGCAGCAGGAACGGTCAGGGTTAGTTTCCGAGACTGGTCCTCGCGACGCACGGTGAGTTTCAGTTGATGCGGTGGCGCGGCGGATGCCTGCTCGATGGCCCGGGCCAATGTTTCCTGGGGTCCGGCCAGTCCGGCATCGGTCTTCATGGAAAATGGTCCAGGGCGCTGGCCGTGGATGTCGGTGATGCGGTCTCCCTTGAGTAACCCGGCTTGATCAGCGACGCCGTCCTTGCCGACGTCCATGACCAGGATGGCACGCTCTCCGTCGGAGAGGCGACCGGTTGCGGACAGCACACCCATGGGGAAATCGTGCAATTGCTGGGTCTTGTTATTTACCAGCTTGGGTTGGTAGAGGGTTTGTGCCACGAGTGCCGTGGGACAATGAGCCAAGACGGTCAGGATGAATCCAAGGAGTGGACCTGATTTGGACAGCATGACTACAGCCTTTCGGAGACAGGGTGAATGTTGCCAAGTATCCAGCACGATGGGGCGGTCGTCTAGTCGGCAATCGCGTAGAGTCGGTGTTGCAGGGCTTCGGCTAAGTCACGCAGGGGTGGCCAAACAGTGTTTCAGCATTAGAATTGGTCATATGTTTGGTTCTCATACTTCAGTTTGCCGGGGAATCCGTGCATTGTTGTGTCCCTTGGTGGCGCTCACTGCGCTAGCGTTGCTGCTGGTGTTGGCACCTGATGTTTTTGCCCAGCAGGTTGATTTCCAGCGTCAGATTGCGCCCATCCTGAAATCCCGTTGCCTGGGCTGTCATGGACCGCAGAAGCAGGAATCGGGATTCCGGGTCGATCGGCGCACCTCGTTGCTGCGTGGTGGTGATTACGGCGAGCCGGCAATGGTACCAGGCGATCCGTCGAAGGGGACGTTGTTGTCTGCTATCAAAGCAACCGATCCTGATTTTCGCATGCCACCGGAGGGAGCGCTGCTCAGTAAACAGCAGGTGGCGCTCATCGAACGATGGGTCAAGGAAGGTGCGACGTGGCCCGGCCAGATGGGAAAGGAAGTTCTCCGAGAGCGTTCCAGTCACTGGGCATTTCAACCTGTCGTACGGCCTGCAGTTCCTGGAGGGAAGGATTTCCAGGGGCACGAGATCGACGCCTTCCTGCGAGACAGTCTTGGCAAGGCCGGGATATCCATGTCCCCTCGAGCGGATGTGCGAACCTTGATTCGACGTGTGTCCATTGTCCTCACCGGGTTGCCTCCCACACCGCAGCAAGTGGCTGCTTTCCAAGTGGCTCACGAGCAGGACCCGGAGCAGGCCTATGCCGACCTGGTTGATGACCTGCTGGACTCACCGCATTTCGGAGAACGCTGGGCCCAGCATTGGTTGGACGTGATTCGCTGGGCGGAAACGAATGGCACGGAAAGTAACATGTATCGTAAGAATGCCTGGGTATACCGGGACTATGTCGTGCGTGCCTTTAATGAAGACAAGCCCTATGACCGTTTCGTTTTTGAGCAGATTGCCGGCGATACGGTGGGCATGGGAGATGCAACCGGTTTCCTGGTGTCGGGATCTCATGTGCCGGTGGCCACGGTCGGGGCAGAAGCAGCCGCCCGCAGACAGGCACGTGCTGACCGCATGGATGAGATCATGCAGACCGTGGGAGCGTCGGTATTGGGAGTCACGATTGGATGCGCAAGGTGTCATAGCCATAAATTTGACCCGATTTCAATCCAGGATTACTACTCGATGACTGCCGTCTTCCAGGACGTGGAGTTTGGTAGTCGCTTGCCGGAGTACACGGAAAATCACCCTCGCCAGGTGCGGGCCCGGGAATTGCAGTCGCAGATAGCGAAGCAGCGCACGATCCTTGGCAAGGGAGCCGCCTGGATCGAGGACTGGCATAACCTCGAGGAATTTCATTTTAAACCAGTTACGACTCGAGAGATCCGGGTGCTGTTCACGCGGCCCTCTGTCCGGGTAGATGAAATGGAAGTGTTTGGGCCGCAGGACACGGAAAAGAACCTCGTGCATCATTCCACGGAAGTGCAGGTTCAAAGCCTGAAGAAGTTCGACAATGCGCGAGGCCCCATCAACCTAATCAACGATGGAGAATATGGAACCCAGGCATGGAACGCACGTGCTCCGAAGGGGACGAAGGAAAAACCCTGGGTCCAGTTCACTTTCCAGCAACCGCGGCGGATCAACATGATCCGTATGAGTACCAACCGGGAAGATTTTTACGAGACGGATTACCTGACCGGACTCAATCCCAAGGCCTATACCGGCTACCGGGTTGAAATTCGCAATGCGGAAGGTGCCTGGAAACCAGTGGGAGGTACCAATGCCGCCAGCCAACAACTCAAGAACAATCCGCAGCGTCGCGAAGTTGCCAGCAAACTTGCCAGCTTGATTGAACAGTTGGTTGCCGAGGGCCCGCAGCCCAGTTTCGTGGCCAGGTTTATCAAGCCTGTGAAAACACATGTCCTGCGGCGGGGTAGTCCCGAAAGCCCGGGCCTCGAGGTGTTCCCTGCGGGCCTCGAGGAGTTCGGTAGTGAACTGGGCATCTCGCGAGATGCCCCGGGGTCGGCGAGACGGGTGGCATTCGCAAAATGGCTGATGGCCAAGGACCATCCGCTGACGTCCCGTGTCATGGTCAATCGTATCTGGCACCACGTCTTTGGCCAGGGGATTGTTTCCACCACGAGTGATTTTGGAAAAGCGGGTGCTGCGGCCAGTCACCCGGAGTTGCTCGATTGGTTGGCGGCCGAGTTTATTAAACCAACGGACAAGGAGATTGGTTCCTATTCCATGAAAACGATGATCCGCCGCATGGTCATGTCTCGGGCGTTTCGCCAGCGGAATGTTCCGCGGCAGGATTGCCTTCAGGTAGATGCCGATTGTCGTTTGCTGTGGCGTTTTCCTCCACGGCGAAATGAGGCGGAGGTGATCCGTGATGCTATCCTGCTTTCGTCGAGTTCGCTGGATCGATCCGTGGGTGGCATCAGCTACCGGATTCATAACGTCAAAAAACGCTACTCGCAGTGGGAAGTGGTGGATAACCATGGGCCGCAGACCTGGCGTCGATTGCTCTACCAGGAAAGGTTTCGACGTGTGGACGACCAGATCTTCACGGCCTTTGATTTTCCCGATTGTGGTCAGATTCGTGCCCGGCGGCCGGTCTCGACGACACCGTTGCAGGCCCTCAATCTGCTCAACAGTCCGTTCGTCGTGGAACAGACCAAGTTGATCGCCAGGCGTGCCCAGGCGAACAGTGGCGGGGACCTGGCTGGTGAAATAAAGCAGTGCTTCCAGTTGTTGCTGAATCGAGATCCGTCTGCCGATGAACTGGCAATCTGCAGCAGGGTGGCGCGGGAGGAGAACCTGGCGATCGTCTGCCGGGCCCTGATCAACTCAAACGAATTCGTGTTTTTACCCTAGGATGAGCCGAGAGGCCTGGACGTCATGAAAAATCCTCTGGAAGCCTTGTCGGCGCACGGACGTGGCCTGCTGGATCGTCGAAACTTCCTGCGCCAATCCGGCCTTTCAATGGGCGGTCTTTCGTTAGCCAGCTTGCTTTCTGAGGACGGACTGCTGGCCGATGATGCCAAGACCGTCAGTGGCAAGACGCCGCTACGGCCGCAGATCGATCCAGGTAATCCGTATGTGTCACGGCAGTCGCATTACGAGGCCCCTGCCAAGCAGGTGCTAATGATTTACTGCCCGGGTGCGGTCAGCCACGTGGATACCTTTGACTACAAGCCGGAACTGATCAGGCTGCATGGGAAAAAACCACCGAGCCTGCCAGCCGTGACATTCGAGGGGCCTTCGGGAAATATTGCCAAGCCCTTCTGGGAATTCAAGCCGCGCGGAGAAACCGGCAAGATGGTTTCGGAGTTATTGCCAAACCTGGCGGAACAGGTGGATGAGTTCTGTTTCTTTCACGCGTTGCATACGGAGACCAGCGCCCATCCGCAGGGTGAAAACTTCTTTAACACCGGCTTCACGATGGAGGGTTTCCCCTCGATGGGAGCCTGGGTGACTTATGCCTTGGGGACGATCGCGCAGGAACTACCGGCTTTTGTAGCCATCAATGATCCCCGTGGGTTGGCGCGGAGCGGTAAGAATAATTTTGGCAGCGGATTCTTGCCAGCGGCGTTCCAGGCCACGGATTTTAGCGCCAGGAATCCCCCTTCCAATCTCGTGCGACCACCGCAGTACACCCGTCGAACCGATCAACGCACGGTGGAGCTGCTCAAGCACTTGAATGCCGGTCACCTGCGGAAGTTTCCCGGTGATGCGGACCTGGCAGGACGCATCGCCAGTTACGAGCTGGCTGGCAAGATGCAGACTTCCGTGCCAGCGATGATGAATATTTCCGCTGAGACGCCTGCCACTCTCAAGGCATATGGCGTTGAGACGGGCTCCGAGCTGAAGAAGGAGTATGCCAAGAACTGTATCCTGGCTCGGCGGCTGATCGAAAAGGGGGTACGCGTGGTCCAGTTGTTCAATGGTAGTGATCCCTCGGGAGGGAATGGAATCACCAACTGGGACTCGCATCAAAATATCGCCAAGACCCATCCCCTGCAGGCAGAAATCATGGATCAACCGACCGCGGCGCTGATCGCGGACCTGCGGCAACGTGGGTTGCTGGAGAATACATTGGTCGTGTGGGCAACCGAATTTGGACGGATGCCGTTTCTGCAGGCCAATGGTACCGGACGAGACCACAATCCTAACGCGTTTACCTGTTTCATGACGGGCGCGGGGGTCAAACCTGGTTTTAGCTATGGTGAAAGTGATGCATTTGGTTTCAAGGCCGCGGTCGACAAGACGAGTGTTTTTGATTTTAACGCGACGCTGCTGCACCTGATGGGTCTCGATCATGAGCGGTTGACGTTCTATCACAATGGCCTGGAACGACGTCTGACCAATGTTCACGGCAAGGTTATTAAGCAGGTGCTGACTTGAAAACGCCCGGCCTTCGTTAATGATCTCGCTAAACTCGGGCCGCGCCGTTGGCCCGCTTAACTTCGTGGGCTCCTTGCGTCATAATTAACCATTCCAGTTCCAGTCCCCTTTTCCTGTGAGGATATCGTGATACTAAAAATTACCCGACGCCTGCTCGTCAAGTTGCTGGCTCTGGGAACATTTCTCGGACTCGGTAGAAAACGTGCCGTCGCCGCGCAGGTTGGCATTGATTCGAAGCGGATCGAGCAATGGGATCGTACGCACGATCGGGTCTGGATCGGCGGCGAATTCTGGAGTAATCCCATGGAGGATTGGCGTGTACGAGATGGCTGGATTCAATGCCAGACCACGGCTGGCAACCGCAGTATCCACTCCGTGACACGGCAGTTGACCGATTCGAAAGCTGCTTTTGTGATGTCGGTTGAATTGTCCCAGTCCGCGGCCATCAAGAATGATGGTGGTGCTGGATTTCGGATCGGCGTTCGCAGTGACCTGAACGAGTACCGGTCCAACTGCTTTGCCAAGAATGGCGTCAATGCCGGCGTGGTAGGCAAGAACCTGGTGCTGGGTAAATCGACTAAACCGTTGGCAGCCAAGCCTGACAGGTCACACGTGATACTGACCCTGGCAGGGAGCCCCCAGGGAAATAACTGTGTGCTGGTACTGACAGCGCGCGATGCGTCCAACGACATGGAACTTGGGCGTGTACAACAGTCAGTGCCCCAGGACCGGGTACTGGGGAATATTGCGCTGGTCAGCCAGTACGAGGGTTTCCAGCGACGAGTCCCCACACCAGGTTATCGATTTCGTAACTGGCGTGTGGGCGGTGCGGCGATCACGCACGAGCCAAAACAAACGTTTGGCCCCCTGCTCTGGACGATGTATTCCCTGAGTGATTCGCGTGGCAAGGAAGGCTTCGTGCTCAAGTTGACGGCGCTCACCGGCCCGTTGGGTAATGATGATAACCAGGAAGTGGAGCTGCAGGTCAAGCGGCAAAACGACTGGGTGTCGCTGGGCAAGGCCAGGCTGGATCCCGAGGCCTGGACCGCGACGTTCCGTATCGCCAACTGGGACGAGACGAAGGCAACGTCCTACCGGGTGATTTACGAACAGTCTTTCAAGGAAGGTGATTCGATTGCTGACCGCTGGCAGGGTACGATTCGTTCGAACCCGGTGGG
>JAYGDH010000215.1:0-3386 GCA_046583055.1 Pirellulaceae bacterium
GACTCGTTGTCCTGACCAGCGGCGGGTAGCTGGTTCCATTGAAGACTGGCCCGTCCCCTGGTTTCTTCAGAAAAGAAAAATCCCGCCGGTATTCGACCAGCGGGACAACATGGATCAGCCACGATTATAGGAGCGATCTTCGGTAGCCGGAAGTATGCTCGACGGGATCGGCCTAATATATTTCGACAGCACGAGTTAGGCCAGTGATCGTTGTGTCGGCTGGGGGCAGTCAGTATGATGGGGTACGCTCCCCAAGCGAAATGTTTTAACCGGTAAAGCGGTATTTTTCCGTGGAAGTTGCCAGCGGGAGTGGCGTTGCCTCGCCAGGAATCTTTCCCCCTGTTCGAAAGCGGTTGAAATTGTGCGTATCCTGTTGACCAATGACGATGGTTTTGATGCTGCCGGGCTGCGGGCCTTGCAGCACGCCCTGGAGAGACTGGGCCAGGTTGACATCGTGGCTCCCGTGACGGAGCAAAGTGGCGTCAGCCACTCGATTACCTATCTCAAACCGTTGACGGCGGAGTTGCGCGAGGAGGGAACGCAGCAGGCGGGTTGGGCTGTCGATGGCAGTCCCGCCGATTGCGTGAAGCTGGGAATCTCGGAACTGCTGCCTGAGCCTCCTGACCTGGTGGTCAGCGGTATCAATCATGGTTTGAATGCCGGGATTAACGTTCTCTACTCCGGAACAGTGGCCGGTGCCCTGGAAGGATCTTTCTTCGGAATTAACAGCCTGGCGGTTTCGTTAGAAGAAGGTCCGCAGCAGCCTTACGATCGAGCGGCGGAACTGGCCTGCCAGGTGATCGAACAGTTGCTGGCTCAACAGGACACTCCCTCGCGGTTATATAACCTGAATATTCCCCTGGTGGCACTGGACAGATCTCCCGAGCTTCGTGTCGTTCCCATGGCCGTGGCAAGGTATGGAGAGAATTTTATGAAAGGTACCGATCCCAAGGGCAGGATCTTTTACTGGGCAACAACCGACCCCCCTCCCCCGTCGGAAGAACATCCCACGGACGTATCGGTCCTGGCTGAAGGATATGTTTCTCTTACACCACTGGACTATAATCTGACAGAATCTAAGCTACTGCTGCAGATGCAGCAGTGGGATTTAACCTTGGCAGAAAACTAAGGAGGTGCAGACATGAGTTTCCAAACGACAACCGTACTCGGGTGCCTGCTGCTTGCCGGGCTCTGCCTGGGGACAGGATGTAGGCCAAAGCAATCTCGCTCCAGCCAGGAGGAAGTGGCTGCTCCGCCAGCCCAGGAGAGAGGCGAGCCAACACGTGAAGTGGCTGCTGTCGGTGTGGGTAAAAAAGGAAGGAAGCTGGAAAAGCACAAGGGTACAGGCCGGATTATTGCCCAGCCAGCGGTCACTTTCTTCCGGGCCAAGGAAAAGATTATCTTTGAAATCGTGATTCCCAAGAACATGCAGCTGTTTGAAGCCACCAACGGGCGCTATCCGAAATCCCACGAAGAGTTCATGAAGGAGATCGTGGAATTTGGACAAATCCAGTTGCCGGAGTTGGCCGAAGGCAAGAGCTACATCTATGACCCGAAAACTCACCAGTTGATGGTCGAGACGAAGTAAGGGCTGACCTGCTAACGGTACACGTTTTCGAATAAGTTTCCGAACGGTGGACGGTGTTCGTATTCCACCACCTTCCATTGGCCACTTTCTTTCAGGAAAGTCACGGTGACCAGGCGGGGTACACGGATCGTATCGGAACCGGTGCCCGTTAAACGACCTCGGGCCACGACGTTGAACGTGGCTTCCGCCTGGAACGGCTGGCGACTTGTGTCCAGCTTGATTTCCAGGTTGCTCTTGATCGAAACGCGTTCAAAGAAATAGTTGCGGAACTCGTTTTCAGCCAGGTGGCGAATGTCCGGCGCACGTGAATGAATGTGGTCCAGCAGCTTCGGCAACTGGTTGCTTTCCAGGTCCGTGGCTATTTGCTGTAGCGTTAACTCGACTTCTTCCACGGGAGTGATCACGTATTGCTCCAACGCCACCAGGGATCCCGTGATGAGAATGCTGATCCCTGACAGGTAGGCCAGCCAGCGGTGCCGCAACTGAATCCAGCCACCCAGCAGGCAGGCCGTGACAAGCCCACCGAAACTGAGAATATAGACAGGTGTTTCGAACAACCATGTCATGGAACGGGTTTCTCGACAGGAAGGGGAGGAGACTTGCGACGAGAACCGAAATGTCGGTACCAGAGAGAGATCCAGCCAATACTCAGTAAGCTGGCCAGGATGAGGAACAACGGTTGCAGGTTGATTCGTCGATTTTCCAGCGTTGCCAGCGGCTCCGTGATGACCTGGCCAGCCGCTTGCTGACCAGCACGCTGACGCGCCTGGTAATTCTGCTCGGACTGTAACTGCAGTTGTGCAATCTTGGGGCCAGCGACGACCAGCGTTATCAGACCAAACGTGCAATAGAGATACAGCCAGTACCAGCCGGAATCAGTCAAGCTTGAACGTGCTGGGGGATCCGGCTGATGCATCGGCTCATTGACTCCCTTGGGATACGGAATCAGCTCTTGGGAAACAGGGAACCTCCGTAACGTGCCGTATCTCCCAGGTGCTCTTCGATCCGTAATAATTGGTTGTACTTGGCCATCCGGTCACTGCGGGAAGCCGAACCGGTCTTGATCTGGCCGGTCGAGAGAGCGACTGCCAGGTCGGCGATCGTTGCATCCTCGGTTTCCCCGCTACGATGACTGGTCACACTGCTGTACCCGTGACTGTCGGCCAGCTTGATGGCCGCAATGGTTTCAGTGAGCGTGCCAATCTGGTTGACCTTGATCAGGATGCTGTTGGCGATCCCTTCATCAATGCCGCGTTGCAGGCGTTCGGTGTTCGTGACAAATAAATCATCGCCGACCAACTGTACCTGGACTCCCAGTCGCTCGGTCAATGCCTTCCAGCCATCCCAGTCATCCTCGGAGCAGCCGTCCTCGATGGAACAGATGGGGTACTGGTCCACCCAGTCGCTGAGTAAATCCACCATGCCAGCAGCTTCCAGTTGCTGGTTGTCGATGGTGTAGACAGCCTTCTCCACGTCGTACAGTTCCGTGGCGGCCACGTCGAGTGCGATGCGGACCTGCTCTCCAGGCTGGTAACCCGCTTTTTCAATCGCTTCCATGATCAGGGCCAGGGCCTCGACATTGCTGCCCAGGTCCGGGGCAAATCCACCTTCATCGCCCACCGCTGTGTTGAGCCCCTTGCTGTTGAGTACTTTTTTAACTGGTGAAAAATCTCGGTGCCGCAACGCAGGGCATCAGAGAAAGTCGAGAATCCCAGTGGCATGACCATGAATTCCTGGACATCCACCGAGTTGTCAGCATGCTCGCCACCATTGACGATATCCATCATGGGGGCTGGTA
>JAYGDH010000347.1:0-3076 GCA_046583055.1 Pirellulaceae bacterium
GACGGGGCAACTGACGGCAGCGGAAAAGCAAAGCCTGGACCTGGTCAATCTGGAACGCATGAATCTGGAGAGATGCGACCAGACGCTGGGCAAGATGAATCCAGATGGACATGGGTTGAACGATGATCATCACTGGCTGAAGGCGCCGATTTATATTCCCAGTGGCAATATGTGGGCCAGTACTTATTTTCTGCTCACCGGTTTTCATGCCCTTCATGTGGTCATTGGCTTGATTGCTTTTGCCTTGTTGTTACCCTTGAAACTGGGACCGGCCAAGGCAGGTCTCGTCGAGAATATCGGGTTGTATTGGCACTTTGTTGACTTGGTATGGATTTTCCTGTTTCCCTTGCTCTACCTGTTCTAGCAACACGTGGCAGCGAGGGGCGAAGTGACAGTTACTTGCTGAAGTACGGATTGTTGAGATCGGATAAACGATGACAGACCAAGTAGAAACGACTACGGAATCGCACCACGATGCGGACCATGATGATCATGCCCATGGTGGTACCCGCCAGTACCTGATAGTGTTTGGCGCGCTCTGCGTGTTGACTGCTCTTTCGTTCATGGTCGGTAACTCACCGCTCATGACGAGTAATGTGAAAATTGGCTGGGCGCTGATGATGGCCATCTCCTGCGGCAAGGCACTGCTGGTGATCATGTTCTTCATGCACCTGTTGTGGGAGTCCAATTGGAAATGGGTGCTCACGATCCCGGCCAGCATGATGAGTATTTTCCTGGTTTTGATGCTGATTCCCGACGTAGGACGACGGACTCACAATTACTCGGAGGAGCGTTGGAGACATACGGCCAAGCCGCAGCAGTACGATGAGTCGATTGGTTACGGAGAGCATGGCAGCGAGAAATCCGCCGAGAAATCCGATAAGAAATCCGATAAGAAATCCGACAAGAAATCCGACAAGAAATCCGACAAGCCACACCACGACTGATTGCCAGGACGGCTCGCGCGGTTGACTTGTTGCCAGGGCTGCAGACATGAGTGGACAACCGGTGATTGAAGTCCAGGGGTTGAACTTCCAGTACGGGTCACGTGTTGCTTTGCGTGACGTAGCTTTCCAGGTAGAGCCGGGAGAGGTCTTTGCTTTCCTGGGGCCCAATGGCAGCGGTAAGACAACGCTGTTTCGACTACTCTCGACCCTGGTGCCCCTGCAGCAGGGTACTGCCCGCATACTGGGTGACTGCCTGTCCGAGCGACCAGATGCCATCCGGCGGCGATTGGGAATCGTGTTCCAGTCGCCAAGCCTGGACCGCAAGTTGACGGTGGCCGAGAACCTGCGCTGTCAGGCTGCCCTGTATGGGTTGCGAGGACGCGAACTGGCCGTGCGCCAGCAGGAAGTCGTTCTGCAACTCGGGTTGGAAGCTCGTCTCAACGATCGCGTGGAAACGCTGTCAGGTGGATTGCAACGGCGTGTGGACCTGGCCAGGAGCCTGCTGCATCGCCCGGAATTGTTGCTGCTGGATGAGCCCAGCACCGGCCTGGATCCCGGGGCTCGTAGTGACCTCTGGAATTATCTCCGCCAGTTGCAGAGTGAATACGGATTGACAGTGGTGATGACGACACACCTGTTGAGCGAGGGAGATCGCGCCGATCGTATTGGAATCCTGCACGAGGGTGACCTGGTCGCTCTCGATCAGCCGGAGGTGTTGCGACGAGAACTCGGTGGCGACCAGGTTACCATCACCTGTAGTAATCCTGCCCAACTCAAGGAACGAATTGAAACCCGGTTTGGCGTTTCGGTGCACCTGATGGATGGCCAGTTGCGGGTACCTCCGCTGGAAAACGAATCATTGTGGGACCTGCTGCAAGGAGAGTTCCAGCAGCAGATAGAATCCATGACCTGGGGGAAGCCGACACTGGAAGACGTCTTTATCCATAAGACGGGGCAGCACTTCCAGTCGGTCAGCATGAATCGGGAGGAGCCATGAACAAGATCGTCCAGGAGGGCTCCTCGGGAGCATCGGCAGGATCGCTGACCGTGCGTCCCTGGCTGGTGGTCTCGACATTGAGCTGGAGGGAATTTGTACGATTCTTTCGACAGCCCAATCGTGTCGTGGGAGCGATTGGTACCCCCTTGTTGTTCTGGTTGCTTTTCGGTGCCGGCTTGCACCAGAGTTTCCAGGTTGCGGCAGACGGCCCTTCGTTCCAGGAATATTTTTTCCCGGGAACGCTGGTTTTGATCCTGATGTTCACGGCGATCTTCTCGTCGGTTTCGATTATTGAAGACCGTCGCGAGGGCTTTCTGCAGTCCGTGCTGGTAGCGCCCATTCCTCCCTGGTCGATCGTGCTGGGAAAGATACTGGGAGCCACGCTGATTGCCTGGATCCAGGTGGCTTTCTGCCTGGTCCTGGTGTTGACACTGGATGTACAGGTGAGCTGGGGGAACGTAGTAGGCATGCTGGGTGTCCTGCTGCTGGGTGCGCTAATGATGACATCGATGGGTTTCGTGATGGCCTGGAACATGGAGTCCATCCAGGGGTTCCATGCCGTGATGAACCTGGTACTGATGCCCATGTGGCTGTTGTCGGGTGCTTTCTTTCCAGTGCCGATGTTGGCTGATGATGTGGTTGCCAGCCAGCAGGTACTTCACTGGGTGATGCGCTTTAATCCATTGACTTACGTGGTGGCACCTCTTCATGAGCTATTAGGTGGGGCGGTTACCAGTGGAAAGATCTGGTTTCCGTCACTGGGAGTGTCCCTGGCAGTCACCTTGCTGTTCTTGCTCGCTGCTTTTACACTCGCTTGTAAGGTTTCGCGACGACGTACCCGGGGAGATTTACTGTGAATCGTGTCTTGGTTTTCTGGCTTGCTGTATTGCTGGTTTTTACCGGAAGCATGGCGCTGATCATGATCTGGAGGATGGGCGGCGAAGAGCCCCTGGTAATCCAGCCGGTTGGTGGACAATACCTGGAGGTGCCCGAGGATGATCAGCAGAAATGGATGCAGGACTTCACGTTGATACGACGAACGAATGAGCCGTTTCGCAGCAGTGACTTGCAGGGGAAGGTGTGGGTAGCCAGTTTCTTTTTTGCATCCTGTCCAACGGTATGTCGCACCCAG